>NZ_JAUCAP010000057.1:0-16303 GCF_030361045.1 Lentilactobacillus sp. TOM.63 | reverse complement strand
AAAACAAAAAGAGCCCTAATCACAAAGTGATTAGAACTCGAATTTAGTTTCACCAACAACAGTTGACGAAGAGCCATCTTTGATTGCCCGCTATTCTCCTGTCTTAAAATTCCGATTGTTTTAAATAAGAAGGGCAACCATTCCTGAATCTGCGGAATGGTTGCCCTTCTTATTTAAACTCTGAGATCAAATCAACTGTTTTGATCCTTCTTATGCATTGTTATGACTGGTAACTTTCAAAATGGGATTGAAATATGCTAATTTTGGATAATCCACATTCCCACTGTCCGTAATTGCCAAATCCGGAATAGCGGTAATCGGCAGAAACGACAGGTAAAATAATGGATCCGGTAATGTGCTGCCAAGTTGTTCCGCAGCATGTTTTAATTCAATTTCTTTTTCAGCGAGTTGAGTTGGGGTTAAATCAGTTGTAATCCCTGCAATTGGTAATTCCAGTAAGGCAACCACCTTACCATCAACCACAACAACTTGACCACCACCACACTCAATCAGCGTGTTGACAGCTAACGCCATATCACTGGTATTTACACCGGCCACCACCAGATTATTATCATCTGGAGAAGCGGAAGTCGCAATTGCCCCCTGTTTGAATGACCAGCCAGAAATGAAACCGTGTGACTGGTTACCATTAATGCCATATCGTTCAATGACTGAGACGGAAGCGACATCCTTTTCAGGATCCGGAATCACGACCCCATTTTTAATCGTTAATTCAATATCTTGAGCCTTACGCACAAATGGCCCAACACTGTGAATTGTTCGAACCAATGCCGTTCCAGCAGATTGGTCAACTTGATAGTCAAAATCTGCTGGCTGCATTGGGGCGTGCTTCAGTTTACCTTGGATTTGAGCAGATCGCTTGGGTGGATTGAAGCCCATCACTTCGGTTTGGTTTTCGGAAACCAACTGACCCTTGCTGACGACTGTATCAACGGTAAATGAACCCGGTTGGTCGATCAGAAGAATATCGGCATCCTTCCCTGGGGCGATTGAACCGACCTGATCATCAATATGGTAAGCTTCGGCGCCGTTAATGGTTGCCATCTGAATGGCAGTCATTGGAGAAACGCCGGCTTTAATCGCTAATCGAACCATATGATCAAGGTGGCCATGATTTAAAATGTCTCTGGCGTTGACATCATCAGTACAGAAACTGGTATGACGCGCAACCCCGGCCGCTCCTTCTGTAATGGCACGAATATTTTCTTTTAAAAATTTAGTGACTGAAGATTCCCGGATCACCACATGGATACCTTTACGGGCTTTTTCCAAAAATTCTTCATGAGAATAGCTTTCGTGATCAACATGAACGCCACTCATCAAGAATTGGTTTAACGCCTTGCCAGTCGCCATGGGAGAACAGCCAAAGATTGGTTTGTGATACTTTTGGGCAGTCAAGATTGCTTTGAGGGTATCAGGATCTTTCGTTTCAACTGCTTCACGAACCGTTTCCCAAACACCATAACAGTTTTCATTCGGTTGAATTGCTTCATGGTCCTTGGCAGAAACGTCATAACTGATCGTTGACTTGGGGATTGTGTACGGTGTTTTGTATGGCAGCCCCCAGAATACCTTTAATGGGCTCTGATCGATTTCGGTAAAAATCTCGTCCAAGCCTTTGATACCAATGGTGGAAATATATTCGTCCAACCCAGAAACAATACTGGTTGTTCCATGAGGCACCACTGCCTGGGCAAATCTGGTCATGCTCATCTTGCTGCATTCAACGTGGATGTGACCATCAATCATGCCCGGAACCAGGTATTTGTCAGTTGCATCAATATGCTTGGTATTTGGGCCAATGTAATCGTTGATATCCTCATCGACAGCAACAATTTTACCGTTATAAATGGCAACGTCAGCTGGATAATATTCGGCGGTGTCAACATTCACCAACGTCCCGTGTTCAATAACTGTGTCAGCGGGAATTTTGGCAGCACCAGCATCAATATATTGTTCAAATTCTTCAATCGTCGTCATGAATTTTCTCCAGTCATTTAAGGGTTATTAACTTATGATTTAGGTACGATATTTAATACATAAAGCAACAGAATAAATACGAAGAACAGGATCCACATAATGTAATTAACTTCTTTACGACGACCGGCAACAGTCATCAAGATTGGATATGTGAGGAACCCAAAGGCAATTCCGTATGAAATGTTATAAGTCAGTGGCATACCGACAACGGTCAAAAATGCAGGCATGGCAATTTCAAACTTGTCCCAGTGAATTTCTTTTAGCGCTGAAACCATCAAGACACCGACAATGATCAATGCTGGCGCCGTTACTTGATCAGTCACAACCGTCAAAAGTGGTGAAAATAACATACTAAATGCAAACAAGATTCCAACCGTTAATGAAGTTAACCCAGTCCGGCCACCAACGGCAATTCCGGCTGATGATTCAACGTAAGCAGCAGTTGGGGTCGTTCCCATGACGGAACCGGCCAACATTGAAATCGAATCTGACATCAATGCCCGACCAATTCGGGGCATTTTGTTATTTTTCATGATTCCAGCTTGTTGTGCCAAACCAATTAACGTACCAGCGGTATCAAAGAAGGCAACTAATAGGAAGATCAGCACAACTGCCCACATCTGTGGATCCACAATGGATGATAAATGCGTAACGCCAACGCCAAAGGTTGGGGCCATGCTTGGAGCAAGCGAAATAATATGAGTTGGCATTGCAATCAACCCGGTTACTAGACCAAGAACGGTAGTGGCAACCAAACCAATAAAAATTGCACCAGGCACTTTTCGAGCCATCAAGATCGCAATTACAAAGATACCAAAAATTGTTAACCAGGTTGTGGGAACCGTTAAGGAACCAATGGCAACCAAAGAAGTTTTGCTGGCAACGATGATCCCGCCACCCTGTAAACCAACAAAGGCAATAAATATCCCAATTCCCGCAGCCATGGCGAGCTTGAGATCCTTAGGAATTGCATCAATGACAATTTCCCGGACTTTTAAGAAAGATAAGATTGTAAACAATACCGACGCAACGAAAACCCCAGCCATTGCTTTTGGCCACGGGATTCCCATCCCTAACACAACTGAAAATGTAAAGAACGCATTGTCACCCAATCCAGGGGCAATTGCAATTGGGTAATTAGCTAAGAACGCCATTAATAAACAGCCAAGAATAGAAGTTACCGCAGTAACGGTAAAAACGGCTCCTTTATTCATTCCAGCGGCACCCAGAACGCTTGGATTCACGAACAAAATGTACGCCATCGAAACAAATGTTGTTAATCCGGCTAATAACTCCCGCCTAACGGTCGTGTTCTGTTCAGTGAGATGAAAGGTGCGGTCCAGCAGGCCTGTGTTCACCATTGTACTGTCACTCGTCTTTTGCATAATTGCTAAAATCCCTTTCCAATAAATAATTTATGCTTCGTATTATTCCACATTTCCGTTCAAATTACAATAGCATCATTCGGATTTTATTGTATTGACGATTCTATATAATATGTTAAACTATGGATTGTAGCTAAAACACGAACATTTTTGGAGGAATACACAATGTCTACTGAAATCACCCCAGAATTTACTAAGAATCTACCAAAAGCCGAACTACACTTACATATTGAAGGGACCCTTGAGCCCGACTTAAAATTAAAATTAGCCAAGCGTAACCATATCGATATTGGCCAATCAACAATCGAAGAAGTTCAAAAAACGTATCAATATGATGACTTGGCTTCATTTTTAGCTGTTTATTATCCAGCTATGAATGTCCTCCAACATGAACAGGATTTTTATGACTTAGCATTTGCCTACCTTAAAAGAGCGGCCGCAAACAACGTCCGCCACGTAGAAATTTTCTTTGACCCCCAAGCTCATACCAGCCGGGGCATTGCATTTGAAACAGTGATTCATGGTCTTCACCGAGCAGTTGTCGATGCCCGGGCATTGAATGTTGATGCATCACTCATCATGTGTTTCCTCCGCGACTTCTCAAAAGAGTCCGCCCGAAAAACTTTATTAGAAGCAATGAATTACAAGGATATGATCGTCGGTATCGGCCTTGATTCTGATGAGCACAACAACCCACCGTTGAAGTTTGCCCGTCAATTTGAGGATGCAGCCGCTGCGGGTCTTCACTTGACCACCCACTGTGACATCGACCAAAAGGATTCGATTGAACATATTCGCCAAGCCCTTGAAATTATGGGTGTCGAACGATTGGATCACGGAACCAATATCGTCGAGGACCCTGATCTGGTTGATTTTGTTGCTAAGAAAAATATCGGCATAACTTCTTGCCCATTGTCTAACAGCTTTGTTTCACCAGAAATGAAGGGCAAGGAAGTTCTGGAGTTACTTTCAAAGAACGTGAAAGTTTCCATCCATTCAGATGATCCTGCGTACTTTGGTGGCTACATCAGTGATAACTATTATGCGATAGCTGATAAATTCAACCTCACCAAGGATCAAATTGTCACGCTTGCCCGCAATTCCTTTGAAACTTCTTGGATTAGCGATGAGAAAAAGGCCTTGTACATTCAACAATTAAATGATTATGTTGCCTCACATTAATCACTAACCTATATCAAAAAAAGATTCAGACAAAGTTGCACTTCAAACTCTGTCTGAATCTTTTTGTTTAATTATGATGCTTTTTGAGTCGTTAGATTTTTTAAATCAACATTTCCGTCCAAAATACCGCTATCACCAGATAACTTAAACCGATTATTAACATAATCAAGCTTCATATTATCATCTAAATATCGCTTGGAATATCCCTTATAGTACCAGTCACCGACATTCGTGGTCAGCTTTGCCTGATAGTCAGGTACGTTCGCATCCCGATCAACGGCAATCACATCAAAACTCACATCTAATGAGCAGATGCCGACCTTAGAAAAGGGGCCAACCCCATCGTCAAAGCTTAATAAGAACTTGCTAGTTGCTGGAAATACTGACATTAAATGGGTTAGTGCGTCATCTGTAATGGTTAATTTCATTTTATCAGCTCCTCAATTATTAAGGTTACGCTTTTTCCAATCAAAGTCAATTCAATTGTACACAACTTATCTGCTAGTTTTCACTTTTACGTTTCACGGGTATAATGTGTGCGAGGTGATTAAATGACAAACTCAGATAGCATGAACGCAATCGTCATCAATGAATACGGTGATGAATCAAAATTAACTGAACAATCCATCCCCGTGCCTGATATCCACCCTAATCAAGTATTGGTTAAAGTTGTCAGCATTGGGGTCAATCCAATTGATTGGAAAACTCGCAGTGGTTTGCGCCAAGAACGCTATCCATTCAAATTTCCGATCGTCTTAGGGCAAGAAATGGCCGGCATCGTTTCACAAGTTGGCAGCCAGGTCTCAGGATTTAAACCTGGGGATGCGGTTGTTGGTTATGGCACGCCAAGTAATCGGGGCACTTACGCAGAGTTTTATGCTGTTGACGCCGATAAGCTCGCTCATAAACCAATCACGGTATCTTTCCAAGCTGCGGCTGGATTGTCCTTAGCTGGAACAACTGCTTGGGAAGCCCTGTTTGACGCCGGTCAACTCAAGCGCGGCCAGACAGTCCTCATTTTGGCTGGTTCTGGTGGCGTAGGTGGGATGGCGATCCAATTGGCTAAGAATGCCGGTGCCCACGTGCTAACGACCACCAGCAGCCCAAATGTTAGTTTTGTGACGCAATTAGGTGCTGACAAGGTCATTGACTACACTCAAGCCAATTTTGCAGATCAAGTCAAAAATGTTGATTTGGTGTTTGATACGCTCGGTGGTCAAAACCAGCTTGATGCATTTAAAGTCGTTAAACCAGGTGGCAGAATCATCTCGATTGTGGAGACCTTGCCCGAAACAACTGAATTAGGGAAACAACATGACGTCTATTTTGAGAAGATCAATGCTGCCCCAAGGCATGAGATCATTTCCCAGCTAAGCGCTCAACTGGGGGCTGGTAAATTGAAGATCAAGATTGCCAAACAATTACCGTTTACCGTTGAGAATGTCCAAGCAATGCATCGGCAGAGTGAGACCGGCCATGTGGTTGGTAAATTGATATTGAACGTTTAATTGTATTCTCCGACTAGCTGGATAACTCAGAATTATTTGGTAATAATACCACTCAAAAATTGCCTTTGGCATTCATCTAATAGTGATTTTGTTTTCACATTTAGAGATAAGGCTGGGACATATATTAATTTTCAATCGATGATCATTCACATAGATCACCATAGCCACCTAGATAAAAGCTGTGCCAAACGGCTGATCCCTGCCATCTAACAAAAATGACCAACTATTCCAAAATCAGGAATAATTGGTTCTTTTCGTTAAATTCTGGGATCAAATCGCCTAAACCCAGTCTCATTTTTTGAGCTTAATTATATAAGAAAAGGATTAGCTGAAATTCAGCTAATCCTTTTCTGCGGCACTTATATTAATATAAATGGACTTCTTGGACTCCACAATCCGCTGAAGTCAGACACCACAAATCCGTGCTTAAAATGTGTCCCACTCAAAATACCACCTTAGTCGCTTGCGCGAACAGCATAAATGCTGTGTGGTCTCTCGACTCATCGCATGTGAATAGTATGCCACATTTTCAGTGTCATTTCAATCATTTCTTAGATTTAGTCGTCTTTGCCTTCGTCGGCTTAGTCCCTTTTGGCTTATTTTCAGCCTCGTGAGCAGCCTCCTCAGCCTTCTTAGCCCTATTTTCTTGAATGGCGGCCAGTTTCTCGGCGACCCACTCATTCATTGTCTTCGAATAATCTGCCAAGTGGCCAAAAAAGTCATCAGCACTAGAAACTTCATCAATTCGCAATCCCGACTGATTAACAAACGGCGAACTGATAACCAAATAAACGTTAACCGGTAATTTGTCTTGATCGGATATCATCTTTGAAATTCGAGTTGGTTCTTGGAGCGGCAGATTAATGAGATTGGTTTCCAGTCGAATAACCGCATCCGCATCATCAATTGTCAGTTCGCCATACCCAAGCTTTCCAAGGTTAAGCTGCTCTTCAATAAAATCATACAATGGCTGCATAGCCTTTGCAGGATCTTTGACAACGGTTGCCAATTTTGCACTGACTGTTTTGCCTTCAATTTTCTCGTTGGTCATATCTTCAATAAAACTTGCAACATCTTTTTCCAACTATTTTCACCTACTTTTTGAAATTCTTGAGTTTCTCAGCTTGCTTTTCCCGATGACCCTTTTGGAGAACCACCCGCATTTTATAAGCAATCATAAACCAATAAATATTGATGAAAATGCCAAAAGCACCTAGTGCAGCCATTAACAATCTAATCGCAACGTTAGCCGTGCTGCCATTCATCATGGTAACGACCATCCCGACCAAGCCAACAGTGTAAATTGCCACCACTGCGGCCAATAGATAATAGCTGATTCGAACCTTCAACACAGCTAGAATAATCGTTGCGGCATAAAATGTAATTGCGATGTAAGTTACTTGAAGTGCTTCTGATATTGGAACTGATTGATGCAGCTTCATGATCGGCAGAACCATCAGCCAATTCACGACTAGAAACAGCCCGAGTGAAACAATCGCCCACCAAACCACTTTTTTCTCTTCTGCTTTCATTTGATCCCCTATTCTTTCGATAACTAAAAGAAAAAGGATACAATTATGATTAATTTTATCCTTTTACTTAACAATATTAGTTTAACTTATTTGGTAACGTTAGGAAAGCAAAGTTGAGAAAACTTTACCAGATTGCAATTGAGGGGATTAATCCAGTAACATGTTTACAATCTCCTGCTTTGGAATACCTGTGAAGTACTGATTGGTATCAATCCCACTGAAGGCATCTTCAATATCCTGACGTTCAAATCGTACGCCTTTAAGCTTATCAGCCACTTCTCCTGCATCCTGAGGGCCAAAGAAATCGCCATAGAACTCAATGTTGGTAATTTTACCATCATCTACCTGCAATCGGGCATCGATGGTTCCATTCGTAAAGTGCTGGCGTTTCTTAACGGTAAATTCAGGTGAATTACCATATACCCAATTCCAATTATTATAATAATCATCAAAAATCTTATCGATGCCATCTTGATCTTCATCGGTCAACTGGTATTCCTTATCCTTGATCTGAGCCAAGTCATCTACATGGAACAACTCTTTTAATAAACGGTCACGGAATTCTGGGGTCGTTAAGTTTTGATACTTTGCGGCCAGATATGGCTTCAAATTTGTTACCCGGGAACGCACTGATTTAATTCCTTTAGACTTGATCTTATCCTCTGGGACATCCAATGCTTTTGGAATCACAGAAAGGTCAACGTCTAGCATCAATGTTCCATGAGAGAATGTCTTACCGTTCTTGGTATACATGGCATTCCCGGAGAACTTCTTGCCATCAACTAAGATATCGTTTCGGCCACTGACTTCTGCGGTGGTTGCCCCCATGTCATGCAATGCGTCAACGATTGGCTGAACGAATGATTTAAAGTCGCCAAATTCTTCACTATCACTATCAACCACAAAGCTAAAACACAGATTACCGAGGTCTTGGTAGACCGCACCCCCACCAGAAAGCCGGCGGGTCACGATAATGCCATGTTCATCAACATATTTTTTATTAATTTCTTCAAGAGTGTTCTGATTACGACCAACAATGATACATGGACCTTCAATGTAAAATAGCAGCAACGGTTCATCGAATTCAATTTCATTCATTAAATATTGCTCAGTGGCAAGGTTGCGCCGAATATCGTTTGACTTCATGACGTAATAATACATATTCAAAAACCCTCTTTTCATTTTATGACTCATAAGAATGGTAGCACCAACGGTAAGCGATTACAATCACATGCAAGGCCTTTACTAATTTGGGGTAGCTGCGTAAAGCAGAGATCTGCATGTAAGCACCACTGAGAAAAATTCCAAAACCGGGAATTTCCCTCAGCGGCGACTTGTACTCCGACTTCTAACCGCTTTACTCCGCTCACTTTTTTAGGACAGCTCCTCCAAGCAGCAACTTGCACGTAAGCACCTCAAGCAAAAATTCCCAAACCCGGAATTTCCGCTTGAGGAGACTTACGCTCCGGTTACTAACCGCCTGGATCCGCTCACTTTTTTGCTTACAATTCCATCTGAGAATGTTATAGTTTAGATGGAAGCAAATCGATTATGGGGTGATGAACATGCAAGAACAAAATTATCAGAACGTCTTGGTACCAGTTGATGGTTCAGCTGTTACTGAAAATGTGCTACAGCGTGCAATTGAAGTAGCCAAAGTTAACAACGCTCATTTAGATATCCTGAACATCTTGGAAGTTAACCAATTTAACCAAACTTATGGGAGTGCCGTAAGCGGCGACGTTGTTTTCAAGTTAACTGAAAACACAGAAAGCAAACTCAAAGAATTGAAAAAACAAGCTGAGGAGGCCGGCGTTAAAGACGTGGATATCCATATTCGATTTGGAAATCCAAAGCCAATTATTGCCCGCGAATTTCCCACTGATCATGATACTGATGTGATCGTGATGGGATCAACCGGGCTGAGTGCCGTTGAACGATTGATTATCGGTTCAGTCACCAGCTACGTCACTCGGACTTCAAAGTGTGACGTCTTGATCGTGCGATCGAAGAATCAAAAGAAACAAACCAGCAAATAAAACAGCAGAAAGATTGAGACATCTGTTCCTTTCCAACCAATCATTATTAGCTTGGATCGATATTGATGGTTAACTTAAAAAAGGCTTTGCCATCCGGTTGACCCGAGTTATTTAACAAAGAGAACCAACTATTCCAAAAAGTTAGGAATAATTGGTTCTTTTCAGTCCATTCTGGGATCAAAGCGCCGATTGTCTCAGTCTTTTTTGGCTTAGAAGAGGAAAAGCATGAACCGTAAACCTTATTGGGCCTTTAAAGAAACCGTTCCCCCAGTCATGAACGGCCAAGCTCTCAAAACACTATTGAATAATTATTGGCAGCTGCCCAAACACCTTGTTTACAGCATTCGCCACGCCGAACGGGTGCTGGTCAATGGCAAGTATTTACCCGTCAATTTTCCGGTTAAAGCTGGTGATCAAATTCAGCTCACTTTTACGCCAGCCGATTTTGCCAATCCGTTTCCTCATGTTCAACCAGATTCAGCTGCCAGCGTTGAAATTGTCTGTGAAGACACCAACTTGCTGGTCATCAATAAACGCCGCGGGGATAAAACGCATCCCAATCAGCCGGGGGAAATTGGCGCGACAATCAATCATTTAGCAGCTTACCTGCAGACCGAAGGAACCGTGCCCTACATGATTCATCGATTGGACCAGCAAACCAGTGGGGCCATCCTCTTTGCAAAGAATCCGGTGGTGGTGCCTATCTTGGTCGCAAATATCCGTGAGAAAACGATTAAGCGGACATACTTGGCATGGGTTGAAGGAACCGGGCTTCCATCCAAAGGAACCATTGATCTCCCCATCGGTCGTGATCCCGATGATAAACGAAAGCGAAAAGTAGGTGGTCCAGGCAGTGCTCGGGCAATCACCCACTATCACCTCATCAAACAATCGGGTGATTACTCAATGGTCCAAATTCAGCTAGAAACCGGGCGCACTCACCAAATTCGCGTCCATTTTGAGGCCCTTGGTCACCCCTTGGTTGGAGATCCGCTGTATAATGCAAATGATGGCTGCACTGGTTTGATGTTACACTCGTGGCAAGTTGAACTACCACTTCCATTTACAAAAGAACTTAAAACAATTGTTGCCCCCATTCCACAAGATTTCATTGATTTTGAAACTCATTTGGCTTAATTGAGCGCGCTAACAACGCAGAAAGGAGTCGCAAATGGCAAATACTGATTTATCAAACTATTCCGCAACTGATTTGTCAAAGATGATCCGAGCCGGCCAACTGGATCGACTGGATTTGGTCAATCAATTAATCAGCACAATTAGTGCCGATAATGATCGTTTAAATGCGGTTACCAATGTATGGCCGGACCGCGCCCGAAAAATGGCAACCCAATTCCATGATACTGGCCAAAAGTTCGCGGGGATTCCAATCCTCTTGAAGGGGCTCGGTCAATATTTCAAAGACGAACCGGATACTGGAAGCTCCGAGCTATTGAAGGATCACAAGGCAACCCTGACAAACAATTTTGTCAAATCATTGATTAACGCCGGTTTGATTCCGGTTGGAGCAACCAATGCGCCCGAATTTGGCTTTAAGAATGTGACTGACTCCAAACTTTATGGCAATGCTCACAATCCTTGGAATACTGATTTTCAACCCGGGGGCTCTTCTGGTGGCTTGGCTGCAGCTGTTGGGGCAAACTGGCTGCCAATCGCTGCTGGCAATGATGGTGGAGGTTCTATTCGAATCCCATCTTCATTTTCTGGAACCATTGGCTTGAAGCCAACCCGAGGAAGAGTTCCAACCGGACCGATTGAATGGCGTGGCTGGCAAGGCGCTTCGATTAATTTTGCAATTACCAGAACGATCACCGATACCGCTAATTTATTAGACGCGTTAACAACCGTTCAAATGGCTGCTCCCTTCCAAGTTCCAAAGCCAATTCAGCCATTCGCCCAGTCACTGGACAAGTTACCAAAAGACTTGCATATCGCCTACTCCACTCAATCACCAGTTGGAACACCGGTCTCTGATGAAGCAGAGCAAGCCGTTCTAAACGCTGTCCAATTCCTTCAAACTGCCGGTTTCAGCGTGGAAGCTGCCGACGCCCCAATCGATGGCATTGGTTTAATGAAGAGTTATTACGTGATGAATGCCGGTGAAACAGCCACCTTATTTAATAACATGCACTTGTCAGATGAAACGATCAAACAGAATGTTGAACCATTAACTTGGGCACTAGCTGTCACTGGCCGCTCAGTCACGGCCATTCAGTATAGTCAAGCATTGAGTTTTTGGGATACCGTTGCCAGTGATATGGACGAATTCCAGCAGGCGTTTGATCTCTACTTAACCCCCACCACGGCTCAGCAGGCACCGAGGATCAACACCCCATTGGTTTCTAATGAAAATATGGCTAAACTCATCAATATCGACAGTTTCAATCCAACTGAACAGTTGCAGATTATTTGGGATCAATGGCTGCCAGCATTGACCCTGTCGCCGTTTACCCAGTTGGCAAACATTTCGGGCCAACCGGCAATCAGTTTGCCTACCTACGTTGGTAAAAATGGTTTGCCACTCGGTATTCAATTTATCGCCAGAAAAGGTCGCGAAGATTTACTTCTTCAAATAGGCAAGTTGTTTGAGAATAACCACGCCTTCCAATTAAAGCAGTAATTGCTAAATTCAGGAGTGATTTTATGCTATTCATTCATTTAAAGAGACCCATTAAGGGACTAGCAGTCATGTTAGTCGCCCTTTTTGGCTATAGCCTTATCAATTTTTCCCCCGCCACAAATTTGGTTAACCGCCAAAAGATCTTTGCCAGTACCAGACAAACCGCTACACCTGCAAATCAAGCCTCCTTAACCAAGGGAAACGTTGTCGATGCCTGGCAGCAAGGCTTTCAAGGGCAAGGCATGGTCGTAGCAGTTGTTGATAGTGGCATCCAGCCCCACCATGATCTCACCTTAAGTGATCCGGCCACTGCCAAAATCACCAAAATCGCCGCCAAACAATTTATCGCCAACCGGGGTTATGGTCGCTATGTGAGTGCTAAGATTCCGTTTGCGTATGATTATGTTAACAACAATAACGATGATACTGCCCCCGACGAACAAGCTTCCTTTCATGGTCAACACGTGGCTGGGATTGTCGCTGCCAACGGCTCCCCTACCAAAAGTAATTCGCGCTACGTCAAAGGGGTGGCCCCTCAAGCTCAACTACTCAATATGAAGGTATTTGGTGGCTTTGATGATGAATTTCCCAGCGACGTTGCCCGCGCAATCCGTGATGCCGTTGATTTAGGAGCTAATGTGATTAACCTATCACTGGGGATTGTCATTGGCAACCAGTCGCAAACTGATCAAGAACAAGCCGCCATTCATTATGCGGTCAATCATGGGGTATTTGTTGCAGTTGCCGGTAGTAACTATGGTCACGCCGGTAGTATTCTCACAGACAACAATGAAGACGCCAATTCAAATCAAACAACTTACGAACCAGCCAATACTGGCACCATCACGAACCCGGCCGTTTCAGCCGAAGCCGTGGCCGTTGGTGATGAGAATACCAGTCTGGGGGCCAAAAGTGCCATGGATCCAATCTCAAGCTGGGGGCCCACCCCACAATTTGATTTCAAACCAGAAATTAGTGCCCCGGGAAAAAATATTGTGTCAACTTGGAAGAATAACACGCTGACAACTGATACCGGTACATCAATGGCTTCCCCATACATTGCCGGATCAGCGGCGCTTGGCATGCAAAAATTAACTCAAACTCAACCCGACCTTCAAGGAAAGGCACTGGTTGATGCAGTTAAAGTCTCCTTGATGAACGCAACGCAGCCAATGAATGATCGCCATTATCCTGGCAACTTGGTTTCTCCTCGGCAGCAGGGTGCTGGCCAAGTTAACGTTGAAAATGCCGTCAATTTAGCCGGTTCGGCGATCGACACAGCTTCTGGGCAAAGCGCCGTTTCACTGCATCAAATTGGCAATCAAGCCCACTTTACCGTTCGGGTAACCAATCATGGCAGTACTCCACAAACTTACACGATCAATCCCGGGACGCCAGCCACCGAAACCCGGACCCTCAAATCATCAGGAGTGGGAATCGCCCACGATTTTCCCCTTGTTGGTGCTACTTTAACCAGTTCCATCAATACAGTTGAACTTAGACCGCAGCAAAGCAAAACGATTGATTTTAACCTGAATATCGCCACTTTAACCCCTTCTAATAAGCAAGTTGAAGGCTACGTGACCTTTAAAGCCGCCGATGATAGTCAAAATTTAACCGTGCCTTATTATGGATACTACGGCGATTCAACGGTTGAACAGGTTATTGACAAGCCTGCCAATCAATCCGGGAGCATTTTTTTGGGCGGCTACTTGCTGGATAATCACAACACCCCACTTGGCCTCGGTGATCGAACTTCTTTGGCCAGTTACATCAACGATCATCCAAAGGTTGCCGACCAGATTCCAACTAAAATTGTGACACAAAAGGTGGCCTTTTCACCAAATGGGGACGGGCACGCCGATTCGGTCAATCCATACGTCTTTGCCAAGCAGAATCTAGCAGCCGTCAAAGTTCAAATTTTAGACGCCACCGGCCACGTCATCCGAACGGTTGACCAAGAGACCAATACGACCAGGTCATTTCATGAAGACGGCGCTGCGTACAACAACGATCTAACCCTTTCTGATTCGCTGCGGTTGGATCCTCAAAAGTTCACTTGGGACGGGAAAGTATTCAATCAAACGACTGGCAAAATGACGCCGGTTGTCGACGGCCGTTATACGTATCAATTCAAAACGACTAACTTTAATGCTGGTCGCCACCGAGTTCAATTCTTTGATCTACCGGTTAAAGTTGATATGATAGCTCCAAAGATTTTAAAAACCAGCTACCATAATGGAGTCGTTAGTGCTGCGTACACCGATAGTGGTGCTGGTTTCGGCCCGTATTCCGCCTTGAGATTAAGCATTAATCACGCTAGTCCTGTTGGAGTTGGCCTGAACAACCATGGTAAATCCAACCGGGGTACCATTCGTTTCCGATTACCACCCAAACAACGGCAACAATTGACTAAGAAGGGTGGCCAACTTCAGCTGACATTAAGCGATGTAGCGGATAACACTAACAAACGGACAATCAGAGTGAAGCCATCGGTAAGTCAATCAAAGGCGCGGGGACCTTTTTCAAACCAACTTTGGGATCAGCAAACCAGCGACCTCCCCGTCATGCAAAGCCGAGAGCCTTATGCTTTGACAACCCGATTCATGAAAACCCCGGGCATTCATTTTCATGGATTAAACGATAACAACATCTCCATTATTAATGCTCACAGCCACGTTTATAATGCCACAAGCCATATCCTGACGATCACCGGCCAAGTCAAACGGGCTCATTCGAAATTGATCATTCTCAAGAACCCAGCTGAGGTCAGTTCACAAAACCGCGTTCATCTCACCAAGACTGGTCATTTCCAATTCAAGATACCACTGCAATCACCAAGTCAAAGAGGCATTGGCTACATTTTGACTCACACAACGAAGAAAAAGACCCATTCATACCGAGGAACCTTGGAAATGATTGTCGACACGACATTACCAACGCTAACGATTGACCAAGACCGTCAAGCGATCTTAGATCACCAAACTGGTCATTACGACGTGACGACCAGTAGCCGTCAGTTTACGTTAAGCGGCACGGTTGATGATAACATTGACGGCTGCCGCCTCGATATTAATGGCAATCTTCTTTTCCATGAACACAATGACGCTGGGTTTAACCCGCTGCCATCCCAGAAAATTGCGAACCCACACAACGCACATCACTTTAACCAAACATTTAATTTACATTTAGGCACGAACTATTTCACCGTCACCGCCACCGATCAAACGGGAAATCAGGTGACTAAAGTCTTTCGGGTTTATCGAACAAATTAATGGTTCAGCTAGTGAGTTCAAAAGGGATTCAAACGTTTACTAATCTCAACGTTTGAATCCCTTTTTGTATTTTGAATATTCATTTTAGTTTCAAATACATTACTCATCGACTTCGTGCTTGGTCTTGTAGTCTTTCCATGCAGCCAACCCAGCATCGGTCAAGCCATCAACTGTTTTGCCGTCGCTTTTGATCAAGCCAGCGTCAATAAGTGGCTGTGGATGGCCGCCAATTGCGTTATCACAATAATCGACAAAGTGGTTAATCAAGGTACCGGCGCCAACTCGGCCAGTTTGAATAGCATCTAATATGTCAAAATCAGTCTGTGAAATTTCCATGATTTTAGTAACCCTCCCTTTTAGATGATTACATTATAATCAAATTTCTAGATAAATGTGCGTAAAAGGATTTTGGCGTTTCAAATTGTTTAGTCATATGGTGCTGAAGGCTCACAGTGCTTTTTTTACTTATTAATGACGCTGATTAACTAAGATTATGAAAAGAAAATAATTTTTGATGTCCCTTGTCCCGTTAGTGATTTTTCTCTTTGAATTTCAAAATTCCAATTATGAGTCGAAGAAGCAATCTAGTCCTGCTATGAATCAGTCGATTAAAGGATACCGCTCAAATCATATTTTTGATTAAATTAAATAGAAAACTGAGATAAATCGGTTCTACAATATCTGTTGTTGGTAATAGATTTTATCTATTACTGATGACAGATTTTTTGTTTCTCGTTAGAATA
>NZ_JAUCAP010000056.1:0-16540 GCF_030361045.1 Lentilactobacillus sp. TOM.63 | reverse complement strand
TTATTCTAACGAGAAACAAAAAATCTGTCATCAGTAATAGATAAAATCTATTACCAACAACAGATATTGTAGAACCAGAATAACATGCTCGAATGCCTTTTTGAATACGTCCAGTTATTTAGTGCTTACAGGCATTTTAACACTTTCTCAAAAAATGGAAACAGTTAAAACAAAAAAGGACTGAATCAGGGTTACCTGATCCAATCCAATTATCATAATTATGAACGGGTTCTAAGTGATGCTCGAATACGAGCAGCCTTACCTTGCAATGCACGCAAGTAATAAAGCTTGGCACGACGAACTTGACCATGTCTTATGACTTCAATTTTGTCAACTCTTGGTGAATGAAGTGGGAAAATACGTTCAACACCAACACCGTTACTTACTTTACGAACAGTATAGGTAGCTTGAATGCCTGAACCCTTACGTTTGATAACAACGCCTTCAAACAATTGAATTCTTTCTCGAGTACCTTCGACAACCTTAACGTGAACTCGTAAAGAGTCACCTGCACGGAAATCTGGGATATCATCGCGTAGTTGTTCATTGTTGATTTTGTCAATCAATTGATTCTGTCGCATAAACAAATCTTCCTTTCACTAACATTCATTATCTTGTTTGACAGCGGAATGTTGTTTTGCGGCTTGCGCCAAATGCTAGTTTACCACAAGCTTTAGTTCTCTGTAAAGGGTTTTTTCTTGTCAGTGTCTTCACTGGCAGCCCTTTCTTCCTCTTCAATCCGAACATCAGCGAGCAAATGCTTCTGAGTGCTCGTTAACTTCTGATGGTCAATCAAGTCTGGCCTCCGTTGGTAAGTCCGTCTGAGGGCTTCTTTTTGGTTCCAGAGAGCAATCTTTTTGTGATCACCATTCATCAGCACCTCAGGAACTTTCATTCCGCGAAATTCTGCCGGCCGGGTATATTGAGGCTCCTCAAGTAAGCCGGTTGAAAATGATTCTTCAACTGTTGATTGTTGATTGCCAAGGACACCAGGGATAAGCCGACTAATTGCGTCGATCATCACCATTGCAGGTAATTCACCACCCGTTAGGACAAAATCACCAATTGAATATTCGTCGGTGACAATCGAACGGATTCGTTCGTCATACCCCTCGTAATGCCCGCAAATGAACGTCAGGTGTTCAGCTTGCGCCAATGATTCGGCATTGTGTTGCTTAAACTGTTTACCAGCTGGATCCATTAAAATGACCTGACCCGCTGGTAAACCCGCTTTTTCCGCTTCGGATCGGGTATGATCGTAAGCGTCAATGATCGGTTGGGCTTGCAGCAACATTCCGGCGCCCCCACCAAAGGGATAGTCATCAACGTGCCGATGTTTATCCTGAGTAAATTCACGAAAGTTGGTAACGTTTAGATCAACGATTTTATTTTCAATTGCTTTTCCCATAATTGAGTCGTGCATCGGAATGCTGAACATTTCGGGAAATAAACTTAATACATCGATTCTCATTCGTCTAGCCCCTCCGGAACATCCACAGTAATTGTTGATTGATCCAAATCGACTTTCTTGATCACTGAATCAATCTTTGGAAGTAGTAAATTGCTCTTGCCTTCCCGTTGAACGACCCAAACGTCATTGGCACCAGGAGATAAAATTTCCTTCACCGTTCCGATTGAATAACCATCAAGATCAACAACATTGAGGCCAATAATTTGGTGATAATAGTATTCGCCAGGTTTCAAGTCATCGTCTGAAAGAAGGGTTTCATCCACAAAAATTTCGGATGGCTTCAAAAATTCAACATTATTGATAGATGGATAACCTTCAAAATGTAGTAGGATAAAATTCTTATGTTTTCTGACACCGTCAATGACTAATGGAATGAGAGCTGGTTTTTTGGCAACCTTTGCATAAATGGTGTTGCCAATTTGAAACCGTTTCTCAGGGAAATCAGTGATCGCAATCACGCGGACTTCCCCCTTAATTCCTTGTGTATTCACAATTTTGCCAACGGTATAGTAGTTCATAAGGTCCTCCTTTAGTGTTTATGTATAAGAAAAAAGTTCTTAAACAAAACATTCGTTTCGCTCAAGAACTCACTGTTTGCCATCATCGACTATTAAACGAGCTTTCTTCTGTCCTTCAACGGGAACGCTATAAACAATCGTTCGAATTGTTTGAATGACATGACCATGTTTACCAATAATTCTACCAATATCATCTTCGTTTAACCGCAGATGATATTCCATAAAACGATCGGATTCATTATGAGAAATCTCAATCTGTTTTGGATAATCAACTAATGGTGAGACAATCTTTTTTATTAATCCATCAATACTAACCATGATGTTTAATCACTCACTTTACTTTTTTGAGTATTTAGCTTCGTGATATTTCTTCATGATACCGGCATCTGATAGCAAGTTACGAACAGTATCAGATGGTTGAGCACCATTGTTTAACCAGTTCATAATTGACGCTTCTTCAAGAGTAACTTTGGCTGGTTGTGATAATGGGCTATAAGTACCAACGTTTTCAATGAAACGACCATCACGAGGGCTACGTGAATCTGCAACAACGATACGGTAGTATGGACGCTTCTTTGAACCCATGCGCTTTAAGCGAATCTTAACTGACATGTATTTTACCTCCTATAATCATTTAACGATTAATAATATACCAGTAATTAGAAAGGTTGTAAAGGTTTTTTTCTTTACACCATAAAAGAAAGTGACTATGAGAATCACAAGTGGAGTTTAGCGACGCTTCTTTTTCTTATTTCGGCGTTTTTTATTCTTCTTCATTCTCCGGCTCAATTGCTTCATCGCCAGCTTGGAAAGCTTGCCACCGCCCATTCCACCGGCGTTCATCATGTTTTCCATGCCAGACATGTTCCCTTTTGAGACTTTGTTCATCATCGTTTTCATTTGGCCAAATTGTTTAATCATCCGATTGACCTCTTGAATTGGCCGCCCAGATCCTCTGGCAATTCGGCGTCTTCTTGACGGATTCAAAACGTCAGGATTCGTCCGTTCCTGTTCAGTCATTGAATAAATGATCGCCTTCAAATGATCCATATCTTTGGGATCCATATTAACATTCTTGAGGGCGGGATTATTGGCCATCCCTGGAATCATCTTCATGATTTCATCCATTGGCCCCATTTTTTGGATTTGAGATAACTGATCCAAGAAATCATTGAAATCAAATGTATTTTCTTGAATTTTTTCCTGAAGTTCTTCAGCTTGCTTTTGGTCATATTCCTTCTGAGTCTTTTCGATCAGCGATAACATATCGCCCATTCCCAAGATTCGAGAAGCCATCCGATCTGGATAAAAGACGTCCAAATCGGTCATCTTTTCGCCTTGACCAACAAACTTAATCGGTTTTTCAGTTACGGCACGGATAGAAAGCGCAGCACCACCACGGGTATCGCCATCTAACTTGGTTAAGACAACCCCAGTCACGTCAAGGGTCTTATTAAATCCTTCAGCCGTGGCAACGGCATTTTGACCAGTCATCGCATCAATCACCAACAGAATTTCGTCAGGATGGACAGCATCTTTGATATTCTTTAACTCGCCCATCAACTTTTCATCGATTTGGAGACGACCAGCTGTATCAATGATGACATAATCATTGTGATTCTTTTGAGCCTGCTGGAGACCACGTTTTGCAATTTCAACGGGATCTACGTCTGTCCCTAGCTGAAACACCGGGACATCGATTTGCTGACCAACCGTTTGCAGTTGCTCGATAGCAGCTGGTCGGTAAACATCATCTGCGATCAAAAGTGGCCGGGCATTTTGATCGTCTTTCAATTTTAAAGCGAGTTTACCTGCAGTGGTCGTTTTACCGGCACCTTGAAGTCCTGACATCATGATAATCGTCGGAATTTTCTCGGATTTATTCAGGGGGACGGCCTCATCCCCCATCATCTTGGTTAATTCTTCATCAACAATTTTGACGATTTGCTGGGACGGATTCAACCCTTCCAGTACTTTGGCACCAGTTGCTCGTTGCTCGACTGTTTTGACAAAGTCACGAACCACTTGGAAATTAACGTCGGCTTCGAGCAGGGCCAGCCGAATTTCGCGCATTGTTTCCCGCAAATCGGCCTGAGAAACCTTGCCTTTCCCACGTAACTTTTTCATGGCATTTTGCAGCCGTTCTGTTAATCCTTCAAAAGCCATTGTTTCACCACTTTCATTGTTCTTCAGTTGTTTCCAAATTGGAAATTAAGGCATTCAGTTTGGTGTCTGTCGGATACTTCTTTTTGACATATGTTTGAATCTGATCTAGTTTCTGATTTCGGTCAACAAAGCTGTGATATAAATCGAGCTTGTCCTCGTATTGTTGCAAGATCTTTTCTGAGCGGCGGATATTGTCATATACTGCTTGACGACTGACATCGTATTCTTCCGCAATTTCGCCGAGTGAAAAATCATCTGCATAATACAATTGAATATAATTCGCCTGTTTTTTTGTGAGTAATGGTTCGTAAAATTCGAACAAGGAATTAATATAGTTGTTTTTTTCCAGTTCCATTTTGAAACCCCTTTTAGTTATCATGACGCATAACCCTAGACTACAGATTTTTCCTGAGACCGTCAATCACAACCGTTATCTAAGCAGATCATTATTCAGAAATAAGACCTTTAAACAAGCCATATACAAAGTCATTAGGGTCAAACGGCTTCAAGTCAGTGACTTTTTCGCCCAGCCCAACATATTTGACTGGCAAGTGAAGTTCACTCCGGATGGCTAAAACAATCCCACCACGGGCAGTTCCATCCAACTTAGTCAAGACGATCCCAGTCACGTCGGTGGCCTCCTTAAACATCTTTGCCTGGGTCATGGCATTTTGACCAGTTGTGGCATCAAGAACCAGTAAAACTTCATGAGGAGCGGCGGGAATTTCTCTCGTTAAAATCTTCTTCATTTTACTTAATTCATTCATCAAATTTACTTTGTTCTGCAATCGACCGGCAGTATCGACCATCAAAATATCATAACTTTCATCGCGCGCTTTTTTGACGGCATCAAAGACAACAGATGCCGGGTCACTCTTAGGTTTGCCTTTGACAATATCAACACCATCACGTTCGGCCCAAACGTTCAACTGTTCGATGGCACCAGCCCTAAATGTATCAGCAGCAGCCAGAACAACCTTTTCCCCTTGATCTTTGTACATCTTCGCCATTTTCCCAATGGTTGTCGTTTTACCGACGCCGTTTACCCCGACAAACAGCAAAACAGTTGGGCCACTGGCTGCAATATTAATTGCAGGATTCTCACCATTGCCGGCTTGATCATACATATCAATCAGTTTTTTGACAATCACATTTTGAACATCTTTGGGTTTCTTGGCATTTTCTAGCTTAACTTCTTCCCGCAACTCATCGGTAATTCGCATTGATGTCTCAAAACCCACATCAGATTCAATCAACATATCTTCCAGATCGTCGAAGAAGGACTCATCAACATGGCGGAAATTAGCCAACAAAGCATTCAGCTTTTGACCAAAGGTTGAACGGGATTTTTCTAGTCCTTTTTCATATGAAGCAGTTGTGGTATCTGACTGTTCTTTGGCCTCAGTGGTTGTTGAAACTGGCTTGGCTTGAGCAGAATCAGAATCATCCATACTGGTTGATTGAGACGCGGTGGATGCTTCATTTGATGCTGGAGAAATTTCCGACTGGCTTATATCGGCAGTGACAGCAGCATCCTTTTCATCTGCAGTTAGAGTTGCCTGAGATTGCTCTTTTATTGGCTGATCGGAATCTTTGGCAGCTTCTGGCTGGTCTGAATTTTCAGCGGCTGCTGTTGAGGTAGCCCGTGATGATTCTGAACTGATTGCCGCTGAGCTAGGAGCATTAGATTCAGCTGATTTGGCATCGTTGGACTTTTCAGTAGCGGGTTGTTGGTCACTAGTCGGTTGGCTCTCAGTTGACTTGCTTGGTTCTGGCTTCTTTTCTGGTTCCTCATTCTTTTTGGAGCGACGTTTAAAAATATCAAATAAACCCATTAGCTCACCTCCGTTTGTAAATTATCCAAATTAACAGTAACAACTTTTGATACGCCTGATTCTTGCATGGTTACCCCGTAAAGTTGATCAGCGTAAATCATGGTTTCCTTTCGATGAGTAATGACCACAAACTGGGTCTGATCACCGAAACGTTTTAAAAACTTGGCAAATCTGTCGGCATTAAATGGATCTAGTGCGGCCTCAGCTTCATCCAAGATACAGAATGGCACTGGTCGGACTTTAATGATTGCAAACAACAATGTAATGGCAGTCAACGCCTTTTCACCACCTGAAAGTAAGCTCAAACTGCGATAATTTTTTCCAGGCGGTTTCACCATAATCTCAATTCCTGTTGTCAGCAAATCCTCAGGGTCTGTTAAAACTAATTTTGCCTCACCACCACCAAACATGTCGACAAAGACCTTCGAGAAGGCCTGAGCCACATCCTTAAAGGCTGTGGCAAATTTGTTACTAATGGTTGAATCCATATCGGCCATTGTTTCTGTCAAGTGATTCTTAGCGTCAAGCAGATCTTGCTGCTGCTTGATCAAGAAATTGTAGCGGTCCGAAACCTCTTTAAACTCTTGAATGGCTGAAATGTTCACCGGACCGATTTCATCAATCCCTGTTCGAAGCATCTTAATTTGATTATTAACATGCTCAATCGTAACATCGAGCTTGAGATTGCCAATTTGTTTGGGATCGATGTCATAATTTGATTGTAGCTGTTTGTAATTTGCTTGAAGGGTTTGAGTTGATTTTTGTAATTTAACTGTGACTTCTTGCAGTTCATACTTGGCGTTATTAAGGTTCAGCTGATCAGACTGGATGCGTTGACCCAAACGATCTAATTGTTGATCGTCATCGGCAACCTGTTGCTTTTTGATCGCCAATTGCTTGTTAAGATCAACTTGTAATTGAACGGCTTGCTTGATTTCATGATTCAATTTACCAGCATCAACCGTTTCAGCCAATTCGGCAATATGTTGGTCTCGTTGGTCCTGCAATTCCTGTAACGTTGATTGATGCGCTTTGATTTGATCGTGAATCTCATTCTGGGAGCGTTCAGTTTGTTGGATCTTTTGTTTGGCCACGACGATCTGATCGTGAACTGCCTGTTTGGCCTTTGAATACTTCTCAGAGAGTCCTTTAACGTGAGCCAGGCAATCTTTTTGCTGGGTCAACTGGTGATTGATCTGATCAAGTTGTGTTTGAATGGACTGATTCTTTGCAGTTAAATCAGGTTGAGTGTCAGATTCAGAGCTGCTTGAGAGGTTCTTCAAGGCTAATTTGTAAGTTTCTGCGGCCCGTTGCTTTTTCGCTAATTCCTCGGCTAACTTATTGAACTGCTGATTTTGATTTTCATCAATTTGTTTCAGTTCAAAGACGTGTTGGCGACCACGTTCATGGGAATCAATGATCTTTTGAAGCTCAGATTTGGCATGGTTAAGCATTGTTTCTTTTTCCGCTAATTTTTGACTCATTTCTGCTGTGGACTTGATTAGTGCTTCTAATTCAGTTTTCTGAATCAGGACGCCTTGATCATCCCCACGATTAGCGCCACCCGTTAGTGAACCACCAGCATTGACAACTTGACCATCCAACGTGACAATTCGGGTTCGGTGGTGAACCAATTGGCTCATTTCAATTGCGTGGTCCAATTGATCCGCAATTAAAGTTGTGCCAAGAAGAAACGCTTTAATCTGGTTTAATTGATCAGGCATCGAAACCAGTTCAGAGGCAATCCCGATGTAGCCCTGGGCTTGCCTAGCAGCTGACACAATTTCCGTGTTGAGGGAACGGGCAGAAATGGTGGAGATTGGCAACAGTGTGACCCGTCCCAGGCGGCCTTGAGTTAAATACTTAATTGCAGCGGCCGCCGATCGATTGTCTTCAACAATGACATGCTGTACTTGGCTGCCCAATGCCGTATTAACCGCTTTAACGTATTTTGGATCAACTTTCAAATAGTCGGCAACTGGGCCTAAAATGCCATTCAGTTGATCTTTATGCCGAAGCAGATTTGAAACGCCGCGGTAAAATCCGCGGTAAGAATCATGTAACTGCCTCAGTGAAGTTGCCTTGGCCTTGGCTTCTTCAGCGACTTTCAAGGCTGCTAACCAGTTAGCTTGATGATCGTCGACAATCTTCTTGTTTTTAGCGAGTACTTTTTCTAAATCAGCTAATTTTTGTTGATTTGTTTCAAGTTCA
This sequence comes from Lentilactobacillus sp. TOM.63, assembly GCF_030361045.1. Taxonomy (NCBI): domain Bacteria; kingdom Bacillati; phylum Bacillota; class Bacilli; order Lactobacillales; family Lactobacillaceae; genus Lentilactobacillus; species Lentilactobacillus sp. TOM.63. Next base: position 8,339 of record NZ_JAUCAP010000056.1, on the reverse strand, counting down.
TGATGACTGCCAGCAAGTTTCAACTTCAAAGCTTCATATTGTTCCTGAAGTGTTTTAACTTCATTATCTGCTTGATCGATCCGGGCTTGTTGCGCGACAATTTTTTCATGGGTCCGCTGGTTGTCATGAACCTGATCGTTAACCTGATTCTTAATATTGGCCTGTTCTTGAAGGAGATCGACATACTGATTTCTTAATGCCTCGATCTTAGTCTCGATTGCCGCAACACTATTTTGTTGTTGGCTGGTCGTGATCTTGGTCAGTTCGGTAGTATTGACATTAAGGTCTGCTTTAAGTTGGTGTTGTTGATCTGCGAACTGGGACAGCCTAATTTGATAATCATCAATTTGGTTTTGAGTTAATTTAATCTGTTCAGTGATCCGGTTTAAATCAGCATTCTTGAAACTCTTTTCTTGCGTGGTTAATTGATGCTGACTCTTTAGAGATTGAATTTTTTTAGCAGTTTCTAAAAGCTGGTCATTCAGATCGTCAATCTGTTTACGTCCATCATTTACCTGCTGTTTGAGAGAGTCTTGTTGATGATTCCCCTCGGCAACTTGTTTGGTTAATTTAGTGACAATGGCTTGCTTTGCAGTTGATGAAGCTTTTAGAGCTTGAGTTTCTGAAAGGAGCTGAGTGGTTGCCAACACCAATTGTTGCTTTAACAGTGTATCCAACCGCTTTTTCTGATCCAAATAGTCGGTTGCCAAACTGCTTTGTTCTTCTAACGGTTGAAGACGAACCTGTAATTCATTGATGATGTCTTCAACTCGGTTTAAATTATCAGTTGTTTCATCAATTTCTTTTTGAGCCGTTTGCTTGTGTTGCTTATATTTATAAACTCCAGCAACATTTTCAATCACCGAGCGCCTTTCAATTGGTTTGCTATTAAAGATTTCTTCAACATTCCCTTGAGAAATAATTGAAAGTGAACCTTGACCAATCCCAGTATCCATAAACAAATCGGTAATATCTCTTAAACGACACTGCTTATCGTTGATAAAGTAAGAGCTGTCGCCATTCCTGAACAGCTTTCGGGAAATTTGTAAATCATCAAGTGGCGTATTGATATAGCGATCGGAATTATCCAACGTTAGGGTCACGGAAGCCATACCCAAAGAGCGGCGATCAGCTGAACCGGAAAAAATCACATCCGGCATTTTCGATCCCCGTAGATTTTTGGCAGACTGTTCCCCCATTACCCAACGGATTGACTCGGCTATGTTACTTTTGCCACTTCCATTTGGGCCGACAATTCCGGTCATCCCACCAGGGAAATCTATTCTGGTTTTATCTGCAAAAGATTTAAAACCAATAATTTCGATGGATTTAAGTTGCACTGTGTTTCTCCAATCTAAACAAGATTATCGCCCTCGGTGTCAAAATGGGTAAGCGCCTGCTGCGCTGCGTGTTGTTCGGCTGCTTTTTTTGAATGGCCCACGCCAACCCCAAATAATTTACCACCGATTGAAACATTCACTTTGAATGAGCGATCGTTATCCGGACCAAATTCATCGATCAATTCGTAATCGATGTCGACTGGCCCCTCTGCTTGGGCTAATTCTTGAAGTTCTGTCTTGTGGTCAAAGAACTCTGCAAACATCCCTTCATCCAACTTGGGAAAAATGACTTGCTGGACAAATTTTTCCACGGTTGGCTGACCCTGATCCAAATATAATGCACCGACAAATGATTCAAAGATATCACAGAGTAGTGAGTCACGATCTCGAGCGCCAGCCTTTTCTTCCCCGCGCCCAAGGCGAATGTACTTGTTAAAGTTACACTCCCGAGCGAAAGTACTGAAGCTTTTTTCATTAACCATGGCAGCTCTTAAACGAGTGAGTCGTCCTTGAGGCATCTTCGGATATCGCTTAAAGATATATGAAGATACGATCAGTTGTAGCACCGCGTCGCCCAAGAATTCCAGGCGCTCATAAAACTTTAGATTCTGGCCTTTATGCTCATTAACATAAGATGCTTGAGTAAACGCCTCATCAAGCAAATCCTGATTATCAATATGAATATTGAAGTCATTTTTCAACATTTCATTCAAGCCTTTTATCAATCCGCTGCCTCCAAATTTATTTTATTAAACAGTAAAAAATTGAAATTATATCTCAGTCGAAATAATTCCAATCTTATCGGTTGCTTGCCTACGAATCGTTCGTTATCGTAAAAATGCAGTTATTTTTGGTTCTTCATGACAAAATCAACTGCTTCATCAATCGTGTTGAGCTTCTCAGCATCTTCGTCAGAAATTTCTGCATTAAAAGTATCTTCGAGGTCTAACACAAATTCGACAAAGTCAATTGAATCGGCATCCAAATCCTGCTTGAAGTTGAGAGAACCAGTGATTTTATCACGATCGACATCGAATTGATCGGCAACTAAATCTGCAATTTTATTAAAAACTTCTTGTTTGTCCAATCCTATCCACCTATTTCAATTTATAGATTAACTAAATCTTATTATATCAAACTATTTACTGCTTTTGATACTATCTTTAATTTGTTTTAAATCCTCAGCATGATCGGTGACATAGGTGTTTAAGTCAGCAATCATACGAGAATCAATAATTTCTCTGATTTGGCCGATGGTATTTTTAACCGTTGGCGCTTTACTACTGCCATGGGTTTTAACAACTGGCGCCTTGACGCCCAGCAAAACCGCACCGCCATACTGAGAATAATCCATTGAATCGGCGATTTCGCCAAAGGTACTCTTTAACATGAGGGCGTCAAACTTGGACTTTGCGCCGCCATTCATGATACTGCCCTTGATCAGTTTTAGCATCGAGAGAGCAGTTCCTTCGATACTCTTCAAGACGGCATTACCAGTGAAACCATCCGTTACAACGACATCGGCAGCACCATTTAAAAGTTCACGGGATTCGACATTACCAATAAAGTTTAAATCTTTATCAGCAGCTAATAGGTCATGCACTTTGCGGTGATTCATGTCACCTTTGTCAGCTTCAGTTCCATTATTCAATAAGCCAATTCGTGGGTTGGTAACTTTATAGACATTTTGAGCATAATACTTGCCCATAAAGGCATACTGATAAATGTTCAATACTTTTGTATCAGCGTTGGCCCCAACATCAATCATGACAAATTTACCGGTATCCTTACCGGTAATCACTGGTAAGGTGGTTGTTAAGCCAGGCCGATCAATGCCCTTAATTCGACCGACAATAAATAAGCCGGCTGCTAAAATGGCTCCGGTATTCCCGGCAGAAAAGAATGCATCGGCGGTTCCTTCTTTAACGGCAGTCGCTGCTAATACGATGCTGGACTGTTTTTTGGTTCGAACGGCCTTAACCGGTTCGTCGCCCATTTCAATCACTTCATCTGCTTGGATAAGCTGAATGTTGTGGTCATTCTTCAAATATTTTTTTACTTGATCAGTTTGACCAAATAATAAGAATTCAACGTCCGGATAAGCATCCCGAGCTAATTCAATTCCTTCGACAATTTCTTTTGGGGCGTAATCTCCGCCCATTGCGTCAACTGCAATTTTCATTTTTTATCCCCTTAATCAGTGGTAATGGTTTGTGTGTATTTTAAATACTTAGCTAATTGTACATTTTCTGGCTTTTTTTGCCAATCTGAATTCACGGTAATACTTTGGGCCTCTTGGTTGGCAACCGTCAAAATGTTGAGGTCACCAACTGGATCGGCTACTTTAAAATCAGGCATCCCTGATTGTTTGAGGCCAGTGATATCTCCCTGGCCACGAAGTTCGAGGTCTTTTTGGGAAAGAAAGAAACCGTCCGTACTGCTGGCAACAGCTTTCATTCGCTTCTTACCAATTTCATTTCGCGGATCGGCAATCAAAATACAGTAAGACTGTTTTTCCCCTCGGCCAACTCGGCCACGCAACTGATGAAGTTGGGCCAAGCCAAAATGATCGGCGTCAAAAATCAGCATAGTGTTGGCATTGGCAACATCCACTCCCACTTCAATGACGGTTGTGGCGACCAATACTTGAAACTTATTTTCTTTAAAATCGGTCATTGCCTCATCTCTTTCTTGATTGGACATTCGCCCATGCAACAAGCCGACCGTAAATTGGGGTTCAAAAATAGCTTTGAAACGTTCAAAGATAGCCAGGGCATTTTTCATATCAACGGCTTCGGATTCTTCAATCAACGGCGTGACCACATAAATCTGACTTCCAGATTCGAGTTGCTTTTTGACAAACCTCAATGCGGATTCGGTTTTCGCTGAAGTGATCCAAGTTGTTTTAATGGGCTTTCTTCCCTTGGGTAACTCGTCGATTACTGACACATCCATATCACCATACATTGTGATCGCGAGCGTTCGGGGAATCGGGGTTGCCGTCATTGCAAGCATATTTGTGCTGGTACCCTTTTGACGAAGTGCCTGCCGCTGATTGACACCGAATCGATGTTGCTCGTCAATAACAGCCAGTCCCAGATTATGATAATCCACCTGATCCTGAAACAAGGCATGGGTGCCAACGATCAGATTAACTTCACCAGATTGAATGCTTGGTAGCATTGCCCGTCTTGCCAGGGCTGAAGTTGCGCCAGTTAAGAGAGCAATATTGACATCAAAGCCCGCGAACATTTTAGCAAAACTGTTAGCATGCTGTTCAGCCAAAATTTCTGTTGGGGCCATAATTGCCGCCTGACGACCTGAACTGATCGCCGCTAGAATGGCAATCGCCGCGACAACCGTTTTTCCACTACCAACATCTCCTTGCAGCAGCCGGTTCATTTCAATTGGATTTTTGAGATCGGTTAAAATTTCATTCATAACTTTTTGCTGCGATTGGGTAAGTGCGAACGGTAATTGTTGAGTGAACGATTTGATTAGCTTGGGATCATAAATGATCTTGGACTTTGGGTCTGGTTGACGATGAGTCGCTTTTAACAATTGAATTTTCATTGCAAACAAAAAGAATTCCATAAACTTAGCCGTTCGAAAAGCGCGTTTGGCTGCGATCGGCGATGATGGAAAGTGAATATTTTTGATCGTATCGTGAAAGCTTTCGAGTCGATATTTTTGGCGTAAAGACGTTGGAATGATATCCACCAGAATATTTTCATACTGTTTGAAAGCCAGTTGAATTAATTGCTTAATGGTATTTTGTTTAACTTCTTTATTGCTCGGGTAGATTGAATCATAGGTATCGCTTTTGTCACCGTTTAAAATTTTCATTCCCTGAATCTGGTTATGATTCAGGTTAAATGTACCAAAAATAATCACTTCAGCTTCCAATTCAAGTTGTTTTTTTAGCCATGGTTGGTTGAAGAAAGTGACGTTATAGATATTACCATCAATTTTGAGCCGAAAGCTCAGCCGACTTTTCTTGCGACCAAAAAAGTTCAAAGTCGGTGTGGTAATGACTTGTCCTTTAACGGTCACTTTCTGACCATCGACGGCCGTTCCCAAATCCTTGAGCGACAGATCATCGTAACGACGAGGAAAATAGGTCAGTAAGTCGTTAATTGTATGAATGCCAAGCTTATTTAAAGCTGTCAGCCGTTTTTCGCCAACTCCCTTTAATACTGCGACTGAATCGGTTAGACTGCTCACTTTATTTCCCTCATTTCAAAAAATACAAATAAAAGCTTGGCCAATTGGCGACCAAACTTTTAACAAGAACTTATTCAACGGAAATCAAGAATGGATATACCGGTTGATCTCCTTCATGAACCTCAACTTCTAACTCGTCATCCATCTCGGAAACGGCTGTTTGAACCTGATCTGCTAAGGACTCATTAGCCCCATCACCCCAAATGACGGTAATTGCCTCACTGTCATCATCGAGCATTTTGGCAACCATGTCAGTAGCAGTTTTGACAAGATCGTCACCCGTCGTAACAATATCGCCATCAACGATTCCCATGAATTGATCCTTCTTAATCGAAAAACCATTAATTTCAGTATCCCGGATGGCAGTCGTTACTTGACCGGATTTAACTGTACTTAAATTGTCTTCCATCGATTTTTGATTTTCATCGAGTGAACTTTCAGGATTGAAGCCAAGCATGGCGGTAATCCCTTGAGAAATCGTTTTGGAATGAACGATCACAGTTGGAATATCTGCTACTTTGGCCGCTTGTTCAGCCGCTAAGAAAATATTTTTATTATTAGGTAGCACGATGGCTTTCTTTGCATGAGTTTCATTAATTGCGTTGACAATATCCTCAGTGCTGGGATTCATCGTTTGGCCACCACTCACAATATAATTAACCCCAAGGCTCTTAAACAGGGTGTTTAACCCCTTTCCTGACGATACGGAAATCACGGCGGTATCGGATTGTGGCTGACCACCATTCAAGCTTTCGGATTTTTGAACAGCGGATTCATCATTGTCAGAAGTTTCTTCATCATTCTCAATGATCGTTTCCTGTTGGAGTCGCATATTATCGACCTTTACAGTTGCCAAGTCACCGAATTCTTGACCCCAAGCAAGGACTTTGCCAGGATGTTCAGTGTGGACGTGGACCTTCACAATATCTTCATCATTCACCACTAAGAGTGAATCACCCAATTTTGCGAGATAATCGTAAAAAGTCTGATAATCGAACTTATGGTCAACTTCGCGACCTTTACCAATCCGAACCATGATTTGGGTACAATACCCATACACAATATCTTCTGGATTTAACTTGCTTTGAACACTTTGATCGGCTGCATGAATCATTTGATTTAACTCGGCATCATTGGGTTGATGTTCACCGCTTTCAGCTTCACTACGGCCATTAAGCACGTCATCGAACGCCTCCAAGACAAACACCAATCCTTGACCACCTGAGTCAACCACTCCAACTTGTTTTAAAACGGGCAGCAGGTCAGGTGTCTTTTCCAACGCTTTAGTTGAACTTTCATAGATGGCGTCCATTACGGCAACCACGTCATTAGTCGTGGCTGCCTTCTTTTTACCAGCTTGAGCCGCCATTCTAACGACCGTCAAAATAGTTCCTTCAGTGGGTTTCATAACTGATTTATAGGCAGTCTCTGTCCCCACAATAAATGCATCAGAAAGGTCTTGAGCACTTAAAGTTTCTTTACCCTCGGTTGACTTTTGGAATCCTCTGAAGATCTGCGATAAAATAACCCCAGAGTTTCCCCGGGCACCCATTAACAGGCCCTTGGCAAGTGCGCCGGCAAGATCACCGACGTTAGTTTTGACGTCTTTATTGACATATTTGTAACCGCTTGCCATCGATAGACTCATATTTGTGCCGGTATCACCATCAGGAACTGGAAAAACGTTTAAAGAATTAATGAATTCAGAATTTTTATTTAATTTGTTTGCTGCTGCTTGAACCATTGCCGTAAATTCGGTATTGGTAATTTTTGCTACTTTCAACTACTTGTCCTCCTTGGTCAATATCAGTAATCAATTAGTCGTTTAGTACCTGAACGCCCTGGACAATTACATTGACCGAATTTGCAGTTACTCCAAGCATGCTCTGCAGATTGTACTTAACTTTTGATTGAACATTTTTAGAAATTTCAGAAATTTTGTTGCCATACGCCACAATAATATAGACGTTAATGATGATATCATTATCGTGCTGCTTAACTTCAACGCCTTTGAAATAATTTTCGCGGTTCAAAATAACATTCACGTTGTCTCGCAGTTGATTACGGCTGGCCATTCCAACAACGCCATAATTATCGGTTGCGGCGCCACCCACAACATTAGCAATGACATCATTATCAATGTCAACTGTTCCGAACTTAGTTTTAATTTTGACGGCCATAAACTGCAGCCTCCTTGATTTTAATCTATTACCTATAACGATAGTTAATATTACCACAATCAGGCCAAAAACCAAAGTAAACTTAACTAGCTTGAGTGTCCCTGTCAAGTATAATTACTTGAAAGAAAAGTATTGCAATGTCGGGGTAGATATGATAAATTGTTCTAGTGTAATGAATCAGAAAGTAACACTAAAATTGCAAAGAAGGGAGATTTGTTACCCATGGCTAAAGATTTTATTAATGGCAAGCGTACTCATTTTGGCAACAAGCGCTCACACGCTTTGAACTCAAGTCGTCGTAGCTGGAAGCCAAACTTGCAAAAAGTTCGGATCTTAGTTGACGGAAAGCCAAAGAAAGTATGGATTTCTGCTCGAACTCTTAAATCAGGTAAAGTAACACGAGTATAATACTCAACGGATCGATTAGTAGTCGGTCTTTTTTTGTGGCGTGAGATAAGCCGATGGAACAAGCAATTAACTAGAGGGTCTCCAAATTGAAATTCAGAACCTGAATTTCAGTGGTTCTACAATATCTGTTGTTGGTAATAGATTTTATCTATTACTGATGACAGATTTTTTGTTTCTCGTTAGAATA
>NZ_JAUCAP010000055.1:0-16603 GCF_030361045.1 Lentilactobacillus sp. TOM.63 | reverse complement strand
TTATTCTAACGAGAAACAAAAAATCTGTCATCAGTAATAGATAAAATCTATTACCAACAACAGATATTGTAGAACCACATTGTCTGCCTCGCTTTTAAATTTCAATGATTGATTATTATCACGACCAAAGACTCTTTTTTGTCATGTAACATGAATCAGCTCAATCCCAAAAAGTACGTGTCAAACAGATTCATTTATATGTTGAAATCAAGATATCATTGGTCTTACCCCGGTTAAATATTGATTTCCGAAGGGGTCGCAATAATTTGGCGATCACCACTGTCGTAAACGACGAGTGATTTGGGATAATTATTGTTATAAGGGAATGGGGAATCAAACGTGGCCACTAATTCGTTATCTTGGATGTAGTCGTATGACAGGTTACCATCATTATTGACCAAATCAAAGACAATTAAATTGGACAGTGGAAAAATCCCTTGTAAATCATTGTCAATCAAATACCAAACATGATCAATTGCCTCATCCGGTAAAGTGGAAACAATGCTATAACTTGCGAAACGTGAATGATCTTTATCAAACATAAAAACACCTTCAATACTCAAAATGTGATTGCTAATAACCTAACAAAAAACAATCAGTGATGCAAGTAACTTGTTAAACCATAAATTCCTGATTATCCATTATCAGCCTGGTAATATGTTTTTCCGTCCGGGCATTTTCTGGCGGTAGAGTCATATAATCGCCATAAATGTTGGTCAAAATCTCATCATAGTCTGCTGGTGCGACAATGGTTGTATCAGCAAATGGGAGATCAATTAAATTAGTGAGCTGATCCTCAGTGAATAATTCTTTGTCATAACCATACTGAGAAGCCAAGTTCTTATAAACGGTTAAATTCGGCCGCTTACTAAATTCAGTCATTGTATCCTGACGTTGGCGTTTGTATTCCCAAGCCGTTTGGAGCTGTTCCGGTGAAAGTGGACTTTGAAACTTTCTTATCGGGTTATCAATAATATTATAACGCAATTTAAGATAGATTCGACTATCCAGCCTTCGTAGGTCAAGAATTTGTCGCCGCTGTCTTTCTTTTGAAGCGGGAATTTTGTCCAGCGGGAAAATATCCAGAAAGATTCCTTTTCGGGCGTTATTCACGTTGTTCCGTTCTTCAATAAAGGTATTACGATCTAAAAGTTTAGCATAGCTCAAGGCATAGTTGCTATCTGACCAAGGTGTCTGCAGGAAATAGTGCGTGTTCTTTAAAATATTTGGGGCAAGGTCAAGTAGCCGTTCGTAGTCCTCTCGGGGAATGCCAACGTCCATGTCATCATCCCATGGAATAAAGCCCTGATGGCGGATCGCGCCAAGCAAGGTGCCGCCAAGGGCAATATAGTTGATATTAAGAGTACTTGTTAATTGGCGAAACTGTTTAAAGATATTTAATTCAACTTCGTGGATTAAGTTAATTACACTGTCTGTCATAGCATCCTCTACTTCCATTTAATAGTTTAATTATAATCCATTTTAGAAAGATTCCCAAAACAAGGGCGATAAGGTTGCGCCTATTGACGTGAAAATATATAATTAGGGCGGTATAAACAATAATAATTATTTGGGAATGGTGAGGGATATGAGTAAAACAAATCAACAACTGTTGAAAGAAGCAATTGATGTTTATCTTTCTTCGTTAAAGTATTTAGATAATTTCGTTTCAGAACCAGCAACAAAGTATGGTTTATCGTTTGAGCAATATTTGATTTTACACACGATTGCTGAACGGGATCATGTATCGCTGATGGATATTGCCAGTGAAAGAAAAGTAACTAGAAGTGCAATTTCACGACAAATCAAAGTTTTATTACAACACGATTATATTTTCCAGAAGCCTGCCGAAAGCGACCGGCGGAGATTATATCTGCATCTGACACCTGCAGGAGAAAAGGCCGAGAAGAAAGTCAACGATTTAATTACCAAACGTTTTGACAATTGGATCAGCCGTTATGGTGAGGACAGGGTTCGAGAAATTCTGGCGTTTATTAAGGATTTTGCTGCTCACGAAATGTCCAGATCAGAAAAATAATTGTTCAGTGTCGAAATAGGGGGATTCAGCTAGCCGTGCAAATTCAATTTTGTGCGGCTAGTTTTTTTATATTTTGCGAACAATACATGATCAGCCTTTAGACTAAAAAAAGCCAATATTCCTTCACAGCTTATTCAAACAATAAGTTATAGGTTATTGTATACTATGGTTATAGCAACAATAACCGTTGTTAAATCTCACTTACAGAAAGGATGATTGCCATGTTTAGTTTAATCTGGACACTTATTATCGGCGGGATTATTGGTGCCCTTGCGGGTGCAATTACGAGCCGGGACATGCCAATGGGCTGGATCGGAAATATCGTCGGTGGACTGATCGGTGCTTGGCTTGGTCAAGCACTCTTAGGAACATGGGGCCCACAATTGGCTGAAATCGCAATTTTCCCAGCAATTGTTGGTGCCGTTGTTTTAGTACTAGTTGTATCTCTGGTCACTCGTGGTTTAGCACGAAGCTAAATCGGGAGAATGGAGAGGAGGTAAGGCGGTGAGTCGTTTAACCAAATTACTGGTTTTAGTAATCAGTATCATCTCAATTGTTCAATCAGTTTGGCTGCTGGCATTGGTGGTGCCAATCGATTACGTGTCAAAACTTGTGTTACCGTCAGTGCAGACGAACACGGATTGGCTGCTGATTGCTGCTTTAACAATCAGCGTAATTGTGGCTTTAATTGGGGTTGCAGCGATCATCACAGTTTTGTTTGCCCCGAAAAAGGCGGATCAACTCATTTTTAGGTCACCAAGTGGGCGGCTGAGCATTTCAAAAAAGGCGATTGAAAAATCGTTGGCCGAAGCCGTCTTGCAACACGCCGAAGTGGCAGATGTCCAAACAAATGTCAAACTTCACACTCGAAACCGGGTTGCCAGAGTTAAGGTGACCGCGGTAGATAAGGAAGGGCGCGACTTGGTGAAGTTAGGTGAGGACATTCAATCGATCGTGACCAATAAGATTGCGAATCTGATGGATGTGAAGGTTAAGAAAGTGAAAGTCAAGGTGAATCCATTCGATTCAATCCGGGATAAGAAGCGGGCGAACCACCCCCGAGTGGTATAAGGAGGCAGGTTAAATGAAATCAATTATGTATGGCGGCCTCATCGGCTTAATCTGTGGCGTTGTGTGGGTATTTGGCAGCTTTAGCGGCATGCTACTGGTTCTTGCCCTCACTTTGATTGGATCGTTGGTAGGCGCCATTATATGGAAATTAGGCGGTATCAGAACTTTGATCGGCCAAATGATTAGTGACGAATAAAAAGGAGTTGATGTTGATGGATGCAACCGTACAAAAACCAGAATTAACCAGAAAATTAACGTTTGAAAATTCTGTGATCGAAAAAATTGCAGGACTGGTTTGTCGAAATGTTGACGGCATTTTATCGCTGGATGGTGGAATGATTAGTGAATTGGCAGATCGATTCTCAAAATCCACTGATCCGACGAAAGGCATTGATGCCGAAGTTGGTGAAAAACAGGTCGCACTGGATATGGAAGCAACAATTGAATATGGGGCAGATGCCCGACAAATTTTTGACGAAGTTTGTACACGGACCCAACGGGCAATTAAAAACTATACTGGTTTGGACGTGGTTGAATTAAACCTAAATATCAACGATGTCCTGACCAAACAAGAATGGGACCAACAAAGCGACCGTAAGAAGGATAAAATTGCCAACGACGTAACTGATGACAGAGTAAAATAATACCCCTTAGGAGGATATGATGATGGCTGAACAACACAAAGACGCAGGTGTCGCAACTGTATTAACCTATGAAGACGATGTTTTAGCAAAGATTGCTGGTAACACTGTTCGTGACGTAGATGGGGTCTTATCTTTGGAAGGTAATTTGATTGACTCAGTTACTGATCGATTTAGTGACGAAACTGACCCAGCAATGGGTGTTAAGGTAGATTTGGATAATGATGACAAAGAAGTTAAGTTATCGATGGATGCGGTATTGGAATATGGCAAGTGTATTCCAAGTGTCTTCAATAAAGTAACCAATAAATTATCTCAAGCAATCACTGAAATGACGGATCTCAAACCAACTGAAATCAAGATTAACGTTAAAGAGCTCCAGACACGGGAAGAATTTATGAATAAGAATCGCAAGAACGATAAAAAGAAAGACAAAGATAAATGAGCTGTTCTGACCAAATTAAAGAGCACCCTGATCGAAATCATGTTTAGATTTCAGTCAGGATGCTCTTTAATTGATCCAGGCAACAACTATTTCAGTTATTAAGCCATTGCTTCGTCTTCATCAAGTTCCAGCCACAGGGCCAAGGCGGTTGGATTAAAGTCAGGCCAGCTCGAAATGTGTTCATAACCACGTTTGAGTAAGGAACTGACTTTTCGCTTTTTCAAATCATCAAAAACGGTTAGGGCAAAAACATTGTCCTCCAGGTCACTAATGACCGTTCCCAGCTTGTGATTCCATTCAGCAACCAGGTCCTGATAAATTAGTAATTGCCGGGAATTTTTGATTGTGTAATCAACGCCTTGCTGCCTTAAAGTAACTTTGTAATCATCATATTCCTGTAAAACAGCTTCCTTAGCGCGTTCCCATTGTTCCTTATTGTACCTTGGCAATTTATTAGCCATGAGTGACGCCTCCTTAAGTACAAAAATAATCGCCAAGCATTAAAATTACTTGACCATTCGATCTTATGTTTAGTCATCTGACGTTCATTAAACACTAAATCGGATTATTTTGCAAAGGGGTAGCGTAAATCTAGTCGACAACCGTTGCGCCAAGCACATTCTTAAAATGTCCTAAAGCCCACTTTTTTCCTTCAGGGGTCAGTCCTGCAACCCCGTTTTGATGAACAACGATATTGTAATTGAGGTTGTAAGCGTCAACCGCCGTGTGCAGTACACAAATGTCGGTACAAACCCCAACTAAATGCAAAGTGTCAATATGGCGTTCCCGTAGCCGAATATCCAAGTCCGTTCCCGCAAAGGCACTATAGCGGGTTTTATCATACATATAAACTTTATCTTCAGCTTGGTTGGCAGTAAACCAGTCCTTCAAGCCATCATAAAATTCGCGACCCCAGGTATTGCGGACGTTGTGAGGCGGAAATAGTTTGGTTTCTGGATGATAAGGATCATGAGGTTTGTGAACGTCAGTTGGCAAGATTACCCAATCTCCGTTTTGAACGAATTGATTGGCGAGCTTAATAATGGTCGGCTCAATATCTTGACCTGCTTTCCCGCAAGAGAGGGCACCTTTGTCAGCCACAAAATCATTTGTGTAATCAATAATCAATAAGGCAGTGTGTGAAGTCATCTGAATCCCTCCAAATATCGAAATAAAAGTATTTTTCACTTTAACTGACCTAAAGGTACTCTGATTTGATCATAATTTCAATCATTTGTGATCAAAAAATTGAGTAACCCGTATGATATTAACTTTGAATCAGTAATTGTTAAGGATTTACCCTTGACTTTTTAAAAATCACCCTTATAATTATTAACTAATCACCAGAGAGCTGACAGTCGCTGGAAGTCAGCAAAAGTTTATGGCAGAGCACATAACTGGTTGCAGCCAATATCTGCATTTTGAGGCAATACATAGTGTGTTGCAGAATTTGGGTGGAACCGCGTTCTCACGAATGCCCCTGGTACCGTAACTGGTACTGGGGGTATTTTTTATTCGAAGGAGGAAACCAGATGGAGTCAAGTAAGTCAACAAATACATTGTCACGTTCATTAAAGAGTCGCCACATTCAGATGATTGCAATTGGTGGTGCGATTGGGACCGGATTGTTCCTTGGATCCGGATCAGCCATTCACACTTCTGGACCATCCATTATCTTGTCCTACCTAATCGTTGGAATTTTTTGTTTCCTGTTGATGCGGGCAATTGGAGAGCTACTTTTATCCGATACCAGTAAGCATTCGTTCCTGGACTTTGTCAAACTTTACCTTGGTGACCGTTGGGAATTTGTGACTGGCTGGACTTACTGGTTCTGCTGGATTAGTTTAGCCATGGCAGATTTGACTGCCACTGGCATTTATATCAAGTATTGGTTCCCAGGTGTCCCTCAGTGGGTGCCGCCACTGGTGATTCTGCTATGTCTGTTCTGCGCAAACATGGTTAACGTTGGCCTGTTTGGCGAGTTGGAATCCTGGTTCTCAATGATTAAAGTGGTTGCCATTATTCTTTTGGTCGTCGTTGGAGTTGGGTTAGCGTTATTCCATGTCAAAACCAGTAGTTCAACTGCTTCATTTAGTAATTTAGTTTCTCATGGTGGCTTCTTTCCCACCGGGGCTCATGGCTTCCTAATGTCATTTCAAATGGTGGTCTTTGCCTTTGTTGGTATCGAGATGGTGGGGCTGACAGCCGGTGAAACTGACAATCCGGAGCTGAACCTGCCAAAGGCGATTAACAGTTTGCCAATCCGAATCGGACTTTTCTATGTTGGGTCAATGATTGCGGTGATGAGTGTCTATCCCTGGAATAAAATCACCACAACCGCGAGTCCGTTTGTTCAAGTGTTTTCTGGAATTGGCATTATTGGGGCAGCCGGCATTTTGAACTTTGTGGTGCTGACGGCGGCCATTTCTGCTACCAATAGCTGCTTATTCAGTACCAGTCGAACGATGTATGCACTCAGTATGGGTGGAAATGCTTCCTCATTTCTCAATCGACTGGGGAGAAACGGGGTTCCTAACATCGCCTTGAACTTTTCCACGGCCTTTCTGCTGATTATCGTCGTTTTAAATTACTTTATTCCAGCAGGTGTCTTTAACTTAGTTTCCAGTGTGTCAACGATCAACTTTGTGGTTGTCTGGGTGGTTTTACTGATTGTCCATTTAAAATATCGCAGAGCCAATCCTAAGGGGGTTAAAGCCTTCAAGATGCCTGGTTATCCGATTGCGGACTACATCAGCTTGGTATTTTTTATTTTCATTCTTGGGTTTCTTTTAGTCAGTTCGACAACAAGAGTCGCAATGATTATTTCAATCGTTTCGGTGGCAACAATGCTTTTAGTTTATCAACTGACTCAGAAAAAAAGCTGAATAATTAGAAAGAAATTACTGCCCACTAAAATCGAGATTTGAGATTTTGGTGGGATTTTTTGATGCCATCATAACTGAATAGCCAAAGCATAGTTGAGCTTATTTGAACGTTGCGACGTTCAATTTGAAAAAGTCACCTGGGTCCCTTACAATTTAGCTATGTAACCACCAATAAATATTAACGAGGAAAAAGCAATGATCGCAATTCACGAATTTGCCACCTACACTTGGGTGGAAGCAGTTGACCCCAATGAGCGTGGGCTAAATGACATTATCAATAAATATCAGCTGCCAAAAAATTTTAAAAATTACATGCTTGATCGCCATGAACAACCCCGTTCTGCTTATGATGATCTGTCGGACTTCGGCGTCTTGGTCGTTCGAGCAATGGGATCAATTGCAGAAAGTCACGCAACCACGGTGCCAATCTTTTTAGGGTTCAGTGACAAGGTGCTAATTTCTGTTTGCCATGACACGGATCAGGCAACGCTTGTCAACAAGCAGTCGGCCCTTGGCTATTCACAAATTAGTAATCATATTTTAGCAATTTTAATGGCGATTCTAACGCCGTATTTCGATAAACTGGACGACATTAGCCAGAGAGCCGAAAAGCTCGAGGGGGTTCATGGCCGCGGGATTAGTAATCAGAATTTGGACAATTTGGCGATGATGAAAACCAATTTGGTGTATTTGCGCTCGGCAACCGCTGGAAATCTGATTGCACTCCAAGAACTTCAAGGAACGTTCCATGAGAAGTTGAAATTAACGGCTGCTTTATCCAAGAGTGCGGACCAGCAAATTTCTGATCTCTTGATTGAATATAAACAGTGTCAGACAATGTTTGATGTGGTTGGGGATGTTGTCAGTGAAACGGAATCCGCGTTTGGTAATATCTTGAATAACAAATTAAACCAAACCATGCAATTTCTGACGGTTTGGTCATTGATTCTAGCAATTCCGCCAATTGTTTCGGGCTTTTATGGGATGAACGTCAAGCTACCGTTTGCTGAAAATGATGCAGCGTGGTTTTACACACTGGTGATCACGTTATTACTGGTTGTTTGGATGTTTCTACATATTCGGTTTAATCGCCGATATTAACAAACGAGATTAGGGTGGATCGTTTATCAAGCAGGAAAATTCCAATCACCTCATTACTAGGGTTAGTAGTACCAGATGTTGAGTGCCTCGTCTATCTTGGATTTAAGTACTATTATGATAAAGCCAAAAATAAGAGTTCAGTTGCATGAATCAAGCTGCAGCTGAACTCTTATTTTGAAAACGTTGGGTTGTTTGAAATTGGATCGCCGTTAGCGAAATGCTTCAATGCGTTGATGGCGTTGCGAACATTGCCGCGAACAAGGTCACTGTGATCTACGCCAATAATTGTGAAAGGAATGAGCAGATCTCCTGGGAAATCTCGAATAATTTGTTTATCCATCAAAATGACATCATCTGTTAATTCGGTTGGATCGAAGAAGTGATCTGAAATAACCTTGATTGATGCTTTAGCTGAATTGATATTGTTCCTCAAACGCTCACAGAAATTTTGTAACAGGGCATCATCGACAATTGGGTTGCCGGTCAGGGAAGGTTGGATCTTTCCCCTTCGAATGTCGCCTACGACTCTGATATTCATATTTACACCGCCCCTCACCATTTATCAATCATTGATATGATAGCTGGTTTTGAAGGTGAACAGGGTATCATATTGGATATCTTTTAGCAAAATTAATGATATTAATAAAATTATAATATTTAGGGCTTATAAACAGACTAACAGCGAAAATAACAGGTAACATGCAGAAGATACGTTGGCCCTTTTTTCAGAATTTTTTGGATTAACCTGTGATTCAAAAAAGAGATAAAATCCGAGGATGATTGCAATTAAAAGCGTCCTAAGCAATGATAATTGTAAGGTTAGACATAGCATTAAAATCAAAACCAGAATGATCAACAGGGATGAAAGGTTATGTTTCTTCATGAATCCATGATATGAAAAAAAGATGTTAGAAAAAATAAGGGTTGTAATGTACATAAGTGAAATGAGTGAGAAGTAGTGATGGTCGGTGATATTGAATAAGAAAGCTACGCCACTGCCATTAATGATCCCAAAGATGATCCACCGACCATGCGGTTCATTTACCAAGGGAGTCAGCAGCAAAATATTTGCGAAAACAAAATCGACCAAGATGAGCGAAGCATTTAAGGCGCCGGCGTTTAAGAAAAGGCGGATGCTCAAGATACCAACAAGGGCATCACAAGCAATTGTGAGTAATTGGTTTTTGGGAGAAGTGAGGACTTGATTCATTAGGATGGCAAACGGAATACCAATGACCATCAGTTGGATTAAATCTTTGTTCACGAAGAATGATTTAATTGGTAAATGCGCAAACAGCATCCAGATAAAAAGTGAGATGGCCACTCTGATTGAAAACTGAATCATTGAATTTTTAGTTGAATTTGTCAAAGTGTCTTTCTCCCCATTGAAGTCGAATATTCATACAAATAATCGTAATGTTTTTTTGCCAAGGGGTCAACGGGTTTTGAAAGAATTGGTTTCAAAATAAAATGATCTGTGATAACATAATAAAGTTATGAGTTCCCGATAGGATTCACGTAATGCGTGAAGAAGCCTTGTAACCTTAAAAATATATAGGGGGAAAATAAAATGCGCGAAAAACATTTATTTACTTCGGAATCAGTTTCAGAAGGTCATCCAGATAAGATTGCAGATCAAATTAGCGATGCAATTCTTGATGCCTTGTTAGCTCAAGATCCAGATGCCCGGGTTGCCTGTGAGACATCCGTGACAACTGGATTAGTTTTAGTTTTTGGTGAAATATCAACGACAGCATATGTTGATATTCAAAAAGTTGTTCGAAATACCATCAAGCGAATTGGTTATTGTGATGGTCGTTATGGCTTTGACGGTGATTCCTGTGCCGTGATCGTTGCTTTGGACGAACAGTCTCCTGATATTGCTCAGGGGGTTGATGATGCCTTAGAGGAACGTAATGGTGAGACGGATCCGCTTGATAAGATTGGTGCTGGTGATCAGGGGTTGATGTTCGGTTATGCGATTAACGAAACCCCTGAACTGATGCCATTAGCCATTTCATTAGCCCATAGGTTAATGAGAAAGCAGGCTGATCTCCGTAAGTCTGGTGCGGTTCCTTACTTAGGACCTGATGCGAAAGCAGAAGTCACCGTGGAATACGATGACAACGACAAACCACTGCGAGTGGATACGGTCGTCTTGAGCACCCAGCATGATGAAGGGGTCAGTTTGGATCAAGTTCGCTCTGACGTGATTGAGAAGATTATCAAGGCCGTTATTCCAGACAAGTACTTGGATGGGAATACCCGTTATCTGGTTAATCCAACTGGTCGGTTTGTGATTGGTGGTCCTCAAGGGGATGCCGGTTTGACTGGTCGGAAAATTATCGTTGACACTTATGGTGGTTATGCTCACCATGGTGGCGGTGCCTTTTCTGGTAAGGATGCGACTAAGGTTGATCGGTCAGCCAGTTATGCCGCTCGTTACATTGCAAAGAATATTGTGGCAGCCGGGTTAGCAGACCAACTTGAAATTCAGTTGGCTTATGCCATTGGGGTTGCCACCCCAGTTTCAATCGATATCAACACGTTTGGTACCGGAAAGGTTTCAGAAGAGAAACTAATTGAAGCAACTCGGAAACTATTTGACCTGCGACCTGCAGGAATCATTAAAATGTTGGATCTTAAACGACCAATTTATGAACAAACCGCTGCATATGGCCACTTTGGTAGGACAGATATTGACTTGCCTTGGGAGCATACGGATAAGGTTGATGCGTTAAAAGATTATTTCAAGTTATAAACAGCTAACCAGCAAAACGCCCTTGAAAATTCAAGGGTGCTTTTTTGGCTAAAAATCAATGTAAGGGGTTATTTCATGTCACAAACAGCTAAACAAAGTAACGTTATGCTTGTCACAATTGCGCTTTTTGTTGCCACTTTCATGGCAGCCATTGAAGGAACAATTGTGTCAACTGCAATGCCAACAATCGTCGGGGATCTTCACGGCGTTGCGCTGATGAATTGGGTCTTCTCGATCTTTTTGTTAACCAATGCGATTGCAACGCCGATCTATGGGAAGCTGGCTGATAGTATTGGCCGCAAGCCCATGTTTATCGGCGGCATTACAATCTTTATTTTTGGTTCCGTGATGTCCGGATTATCTCACTCCATGCTGGTTCTGATTATTTGGCGGGCAGTTCAAGGAATAGGGGCTGGGTCTATTTTACCGATTTCCAACACCATTATTGCCGATATTTATCCGCTGGAGAAGCGCGCTCAGGTTTTAGGCTTAAACAGTTCCGCTTGGGGAATCGCTTCTGTCATCGCCCCGTTACTTGGTGGTTTTATTGTTGATCAACTAAGTTGGCACTGGATCTTTTTCATTAATTTGCCAATTGGCCTGATTGTCATGATCTTGGTTCAATTTTATTTTCATGAAGAGAAACGCCAGACAAAAAGTAAAATGGATGTTGGCGGGACTTGCTGGTTAACAATTATGCTCTTGGCGATTATGTATGCTTTCCAGTTGGTGGGTCAAAGTCCAATTAATTGGAAAATCGTGGCCAGCTGTTTCTTAGTGACCGTGATTGCAGCAATTATGTTTATTAGAAGAGAACGCGTCGCAGAAGATCCTTTGATCCCCATGGAACTATTTGATAATCGGACATTCGTGGTTCAAAATATCGTGGTCTTTTTAGTCAGTGGTTTCTTGATCGGATACGAAGTTTACTTGCCTGACTGGACGCAGGGAATTCTGGGCCTCCAAGCTTCAATGGCCGGTTTTGCCATCACTCCGAGTTCACTGATGTGGATTGTTGGTTCGTTTATTGCCGGTAAATTGTTGGTCAAAACCACCCCGCATTCAATTATCAACCTAAGCTTGTTCTTTATTTTAGTTGGCGGGATTATCATGGTGCTTATTCCAGCCTATACACCGTTTGTGGCCTTTCTATTGATATCAGTGATTTGTGGAACTGGATTTGGTCTCACCGTGACGACGTCGATGATCAGCGTTCAAAATACAGTGAAGTCTACTGAAATTGGCGTTGCGACTTCATTTAACACCCTTGCCAGAACATTAGGGCAAACGCTGATGATTTCTATTTTTGGAATTGTGATGAATATGACAATGCTCCGAGGGGTACGCCAAACCGAGGGCACCACACTGAAAATGATGGACAAGTTAATTAACCCAATGACGGCCAACCAACTGAGCAGTCATGTCTTGCCAAAATTGAGGACCATTCTCTATCATTCGTTACACAATGTATTTATTGTGGCGCTGATTTTGATATTGATCGCATTTGCAGTTAATTTTGCTGATCGCAAAAAGAAACAGCGAACCGACTAATCGATCCGCTGAATGGCCATCACAAACGGTGGCCAGTGTTCTTGATTAATAAATTTATAAGTTAGGACGTTGTATTGTTTTTGGTCGAGTTGGCGACCAAATTCAAGGACGTCTTTTTTCTCTTTCTCACCGCCAGGATGACCATAGTAAATCACTAACACGACGATGCCGTTTCTAGCCAAATGGCTCAGGCAACCCCGAATGCCCTGAATGGTTGTTTCAGAATAGGTGACAATGGTCTTATCGCCGCCCGGCAGATACCCGAGATTAAAGATTGCCCCGGCAATGGTTGTTTCGTATGGCAGGATCTCATCAACCTTTGAGTGACTGATGTTGTAGAGATAGACGTTTTCCGTATCGACATGATTTTTGGTCAATAAATTACGCGTGTTTTTGATCGCTTCCGCCTGAATATCGAATCCATACAATGTGCCCGCTGGACCGACAAGATTTGCTAAAAACAATGTATCGTGGCCGTTACCAACGGTGCAGTCCACAACCGTGTCACCCTGCGATATTCGTTCGGCAAATAATTGATGACTAAATTCCAATGCTGACGGAATTTTTTTCATGATAGGCCTCCTCCAAATTTGTTGAAGACGAATTCGCTCATGTATAACAGGCAGAATCCAAGTGACCAACCACCGGCCACGTCGCTTGCAAAATGAACACCAACATAAATTCGACTTATTCCTATTAGTATAATCATAACAATGAATAGGGTATTAAGCATTAATTTTTCCAAATTATTTTTTAATAATTGATTGACAATGATGATTAAACTGCCAAAAATCATCATCGTGCTCATTGAATGACCGCTCGGAAAGCTGCTTGAGTGAACCGCAACGAGGTGGGTAAACTGTGGGCGTGGCCGATCGATTAATTCTTTAACGAATGTATTGACCGGAATTGCTAACAGAACAGTGTTGATGAATAAAAAGAGACTAGCTTTATTTTTTCTGAGAATCAATAAAGCCAGGCAAGCGCCAGCAACGAATGTGATGAGCGGTATCAGATTCCCAATTTTGGTAAAATGAACAAAGAAGGCCGTGAGTTCCGGGTTAGCCAATTCACGAATTCGGCTGCCAAAATAGTGGTCAAATTGTGTTATCCATGCTGATTGACGCCAAACGCC
The DNA here is from genome assembly GCF_030361045.1 of Lentilactobacillus sp. TOM.63. Lineage (NCBI taxonomy): Bacteria > Bacillati > Bacillota > Bacilli > Lactobacillales > Lactobacillaceae > Lentilactobacillus > Lentilactobacillus sp. TOM.63. Next base: position 2,975 of record NZ_JAUCAP010000055.1, on the reverse strand, counting down.
AGCGGTAAAAGCTAGAAACACAAGTAGTGAAAGGCCCCAAAACGGGTTGCCGATTTGTTTTGATCGTATTTTCATTAATTTCACTTCCAAACAGATGAATCAATTATAATATCTTGAGGCGGTTGTTTTTTAGACGCAGCTTTGGTATGATAATAGGCAATAATTTCAATTTAGTGAAAATGAAGAAACGAATTAGTAACTTTTAACTTGTCTTTAAGAAACCAGGTGGTCGCTGTGAATCTGGACCAAGTTAGGGTGAACTCATCGTTGAATGAACGGCTGAACAAAGTAGGCCGTCCCGGTTTATCGCCGTTATTGATTTTGAGTGCTCAGTAATTGAGAAGATAGGTGGTAACGCGATAAATCGTCCTATGAGAATCCCAGTGTGGTTTCTCGTAGGACTTTTTTCATTTTATTGAAAAGTTTTGAAAGGTGGCAGTTACACAATGGCATACAATCACGACGTAATCGAGCGTAAGTGGCAGCATTATTGGAATGAACACAAGACCTTCAAAGTAACTGAAGATAATACGAAAGATAAATATTATGTGATGGATATGTTTCCATATCCTTCTGGTCAAGGACTCCACGTTGGCCATCCTGAAGGTTACACGGCCACTGATATCATGGCACGGATGAAACGCATGCAAGGTAAAAACGTGCTTCACCCAATGGGCTGGGATGCTTTTGGATTACCCGCAGAACAGTACGCATTAAAGACAGGGCATAATCCACGTGATTTTACGGCTAAAAACATTAAGGTCTTCAAAAAGCAAATCAAGTCGCTTGGTTTTTCATATGACTGGGACCGAGAAATTAATACCACCGATCCATCGTATTACAAATGGACCCAGTGGATCTTTGAGCAATTATATAAACATGGACTGGCCTATGAAGATAACATTGAAGTTAACTGGGCGCCTGATTTTATGGGTGGAACTGTTGTTGCCAACGAAGAAGTTGTTGATGGGAAAACTGAACGTGGTGGTTACCCGGTTTATCGGGTCCCAATGCGTCAATGGGTTCTGAGGATCACTGCTTACGCTGACCGGTTGATTGATGACTTGGATGACTTGGACTGGCCTGAAAGTATCAAGGAACAACAACGTAATTGGATTGGCCGTTCTCGCGGTGCCAGTGTATTCTTCAAGGTGAAGGGGCACGATGATGCTCAGATTGAAGTCTTTACCACTCGACCGGACACGTTATTTGGGGCAACTTACATGGTATTAGCCCCAGAACACGAGTTGGTTGCCAAGATTACAACACCCGAGCAAAAAGCTGAAGTTGAAAAGTATCAGGATGAAGTTTCCCGAAAGTCCGATTTGGAGCGAACGGATCTAAATAAGGATAAGAGTGGGGTCTTCACCGGTGCCTATGGGATTAATCCAATTAACGGTAAAGAAGTGCCAATTTGGATTGGTGATTATGTTCTTGAATCATACGGAACTGGTGCAATTATGGCGGTTCCGGCTCACGATGACCGTGATTATGAGTTTGCCAAGAAGTTTGACTTACCGATTATTCCGGTAATTGAGGGTGGGGACACTGATGAATCTGCGTTCACTGGAGATGGTCCTCACTTCAATTCTGGCTTTATGGATGGTATGGGTAAGGATGAAGCTATTAAGACGGCAATTGATTGGTTAACCGATCACAAAGCTGGCCACGAAAAGGTCAACTACCGGTTGCGTGATTGGATTTTCAGTCGCCAGCGTTACTGGGGCGAACCAATTCCTGTGATCCATTGGGAAGATGGTGAAACAACCCTGGTGCCAGAAGACGAGTTACCGCTCAAATTGCCAAAAGCAAAAGATATTCAAACCTCAGGCGGTAAAGAGAGTCCACTAGCTAATTTAACGGACTGGGTAAACGTCGTTGACAAAAATGGCCGTAAGGGTAAACGGGAAACGAACACGATGCCACAATGGGCAGGTAGCTCATGGTACTTTATTCGTTACGTTGATCCGCATAATGATCAGGCGATTGCCGATCCAGAGAAATTGAAGTATTGGTCACCGGTTGACTTATATGTCGGCGGTGCAGAGCATGCCGTCCTTCATTTGCTATACGCAAGATTCTGGCACAAGTTCCTTTATGACATTGGGGTAGTCCCAACCAAAGAACCATTCCAGAAGTTGGTTAATCAAGGAATGATTTTGGGAACTAACCATGAAAAGATGTCCAAGTCCAAAGGTAATGTCATTAATCCTGATGACATTGTTAAAAAGTATGGTGCGGATACCTTGCGGGTTTATGAAATGTTTATGGGCCCAATCGACGCTGCTAAGCCTTGGAGCGAAGAAGGAATCAACGGTGCCCATCATTGGTTAGATCGTGTCTGGCGCCTCATGATTGACGATAACAACCATCTACGCGATCGGGTAACGACCATTAATGACGGCAAACTTGATAAAGTTTACAACCAAACTGTTAAAGTGGTTACCGATGATTTGGAACATATGCGATTTAACGTTGCAATTTCTCAAATGATGGTCTTTATTAATGATGCTTACAAAGCAGATGCCCTACCAATTGCTTACTTGGAAGGCTTCGTGAAGATGCTATCGCCAATTGCACCGCATATCGCCGAAGAACTTTGGAGCCTCTTGGGTCACGATCAAACAATTACCTATGAACAATGGCCAACCTTTGATCCAAAACAATTAGTTGAAGACACTGTTCAACTCGTTGTCCAAGTCAATGGTAAGGTGCGGTCACACCTGAAGGTTGCTCGTGATGAAGATAAGGCAAAAGTTGAAGAATTAGCTAAAAAAGATGAACACGTTCAACGATATACTGATGACAAAACCATTCGTAAAGTCGTGGTTATTCCTAACAAGATTGTTAATATTGTTGTTGGGTAATTAAATCAAAACTGGCAAAATGCAAAAAACACAGGCTCTTCGTCAACTGTTGTTGGTGAAACTAAATTCGAGTTCTAATCACTTTGTGATTAGGGCTCTTTTTGTTTT
>NZ_JAUCAP010000054.1:0-17784 GCF_030361045.1 Lentilactobacillus sp. TOM.63 | reverse complement strand
AATTAACCACCAGTCTGCAAATGGTCGTTTTAGCGTTTTTAGCACTATTACTTAAGAGATTTTAGACAGCTTCTTAGGGACTTCCTAGATTGAATGAGAGGTTCAAAAATCAATCCTTAAAATTCGTATTAAGGGATTAGGTGAATAGCATCGAACAGCGCTTTTTCCCAAGTTGATTCTCATTTTGAGATGTGGTCTCAATTTAGGACCTAGATATTCCAACCATGATATTAAGAAACGGTTTAAGATCTTCAAAAACGCCGCAATAGAACTGACATAAAGGCTAAGGTCATCATCGTGGCGCTCGTATGTAACTGCCCTTCGCAATTTTTCCACAGTCGTCGACAATTCTCTAGCCAACTAAAAGATCGTTCGACTAGCCAACGTTGCGTCAACACTTCAAACTTGTGTAATTCGTTACGTTTGGCGACCTGAACGGCCGTCTGTAGATTGCTCATAACATCTAATTTAAAGTTAACTCCCGAGTAGCCACGTAGCCACCATCAACTAAGACATTGCGAACATATCGAAGATCATTGGCGTGTAAAGCAATCATTGTACTCGCCCCGTCTTGATCAGAAACATTTGCCCGCGTAATGTGAATGGCCTGCGGCCAACCATTGATATCCACGGCGAGATGGCGTTTGATTCCAGAGACTTTTTTGCCACCATCATAGCCTTTATTTCAGCCGTTTCAGTAATTTTGACACTTTGGGCATCTAGAATGATGAATGAAGTGGGTGCCGAACGGCCCATGTGTACTCGACCTTGATTGACAATTTTTTTAAGATTGAATCCAACTGACTATGGCCGACTACATTAATCGGTTCTAACCAGCGGCGGAAGTAACCATAAACCGTTTGCCAATTAGGAAAATCATGGGTGATTGACGCCGTTGAGATCCGGTACGAAGAATATAAAGGACGGCATTAAAGATCCCGTAGAAATCAACTTAGCGCGGTCGTGTACGTTGGCGCACAGCTTCTAAATCAGGTCGAATTAGTTCAAATTGTTGCCGGAAAATGTCGCTTGGATAGCTAATCATCTATAAATATCCTTTTTGATTAAACCATATCAAAAATATTTCTGGTTAATAAAGATCAAAAACAGGCCCTTAGAGACTTTGTGCCTAGTATTGTAATCGAAGTTTTCGGCCTCAATTTTTAATTGGTATTTATTGGATGATAGTAATATTTGAATATCCAATAAACAATTCCGCCAATTAATGGAATTCCCAGTCCTATAAATGATGTAACGGGATCATCAAAAAAATTATTGGATAGGATAATTAAAAATGATATGGTTGCAATAATAATAGTCCAAGGATAGCCCCATACTTTATATGGACGAATAACATGCGGCTTTCGGACTCTCATTAATGGAACTGCAAGCACCGTAAGCATATTAAATATTGCTCCTGAAAAAACGACTAATGAAGTCAGTTGGTCTAAATTTCTACTCCACGCCAATATAATTGAAAATAACATTTGCATCCAAAGAGAAAAATCTGGTGTTTTAAATTTTGGATGAACATGAGCAAACACTCGCCAAAGCAGACCATCTTTAGCCGCTGCATAATAATAACGGGCAAATGCCAAAATCATACCATTTAAGGCGCTGATCATTGCTAAGGCCATTGAAATCGCCACTAGAACATTCCCGGAAGTTCCAAGAAAATGTTTTGCTACGTCAGTTCCTAAATACAATTGTCCATTGTTAATGGCGCTTTGGATGTGGCCAAAGGATAAAGTTCTATAAATCGCCAAATTAAATAACACATAAACAATTGTTGTAAAGCCAACTGAAAACAATAAGGCTCTTGGCAGATTCTTTTGCGGATTTTTCATTTCTCCAGCGACAGTGTTTAAATTTGTCCACCCCTCATATGCCCATAATGAAGCAATGATTGCAAAAGAAACCATTTTAATTATAGCAACGGGAGAGAGTGTACTAATTCTAGTATTCATAGTGAAATTTGGAATATATCTCCCCCAAAAAATCCCCAAAATAATAATCAAAATCAATGGTAAAACTTTTAAAACATTGAAACTATTTTGAACTATTTTACCAACTTCGACTCCTAGTACGTTAATTATTGTAAAGATAATGATCAACGAGGTAGCAATAATTTTTACCCATAAATCAGATATTGGCAGCAACGTTCTAAAAGCAATTGGCAGAGCAATCGCAATTGCGGCTACTGATCCAGGACCACCAATAATCATACTTTGAAAATTAAACATATAACCAACAATGGGTGAATATGCATCAGATAGATAAATATAAATTCCCCCTGTAGCAGGATTCATTGCACCAAGTTCAGCAAGGCATAAACTACCTAATAATGTTATTAAGCCCCCTAATAACCAAGCCATCAATGCTAATCCCATTGACATGCCGGAACGTTGTAAAACATAAGATCCGATATAAAAGATGCCGGAACCAATCATAATACCAACTAAAATATTGCTACCGCTAAATACCCCAATGGCTCTTTTGAGTTTGGGTTGAGGGGCCTGTGACTTTTTTGATGAATTCATCTAGTATTTCTCCCAATAACAAAATTTTTCCATTAATTTGCATCTAATACCCATATACATAAGCTTATGGTTTATCAAGTTTTAAAATAACGAGGTAACTGTTCTCTAAAATTATGTGTCTGCTACAAATGAATGCATGCAGAGGACTTAAATTTGTTCAACCGCCGTAATAGTAACTGGAATATTCCCCCTTATTGCTCGTGAATATGGGCAAGCTTGGTGAGCTTCTTCTAACATTCTCTGTGTTTCAATAATTGAAGTATCCTTTATCCAACCCTCAATATCCACTCCCAAAGTAACATCTGGAACCAGACTATCACTATGGTTATACAAGGAAACCCTTACTTTAATGACTGATTCAACATTAATTTCATTCTTTTTTTTAACGTAATCTAAAGCACTGTTGAAACAGGCACTGTAACCAGCGGCAAATAATTCTTCCGGATTAGTACCCAAATTCTTACTGCCAGGATCTTCAATATTTAGTTTGAATGACTGATTAGGTGAGTAAGATTTCCCAGAGCGACCACCTTTGTTGATCATTGTCGTCGAATATATTTTTTTGCATAATATCACTCCCGTAATTTCTAAAATAATGTCTGTTTATAGGGAAAGAATAAGCCATTTAAAGTGGATATGCGAAAAATTTGTTTGTAATAATCGTGAATTTTATAAAGTTTAAATTACTAAATATCAAGATTATCCTTCAGGCGTTTCAAATTACTACTATTTCCTGTAATTCAGTATGTTCTTGCATCAAGTTTTATTGCTAAAGATTTAAGCTTCGATTCTAATTCTTCCCTTTAGTACCTAAATTAAAAGAGAATTTATTGTCCTCATTTTATTAAGAACCCTGTTTTTAATCTTTAATAACGTTTCAATAAAATCCCAATGAAAGCTAAAGCTACCATAATTCGACTAATTTGTAGGTAACGTTCGCAGTTGCGCCATAGGCGCCGACATTTATTTAACCAACTAAAAGATCGTTCACCCCCCACCACTGTGGTGTTATCCAGACGTGTTTCAAATCACTTTGCTTCGCGTTGATCGTTTCAATCAAACCCGCAAGGTTTTCTTCGGTGTAGTCATCATAAGCCATCACATGACACTCTGATCGAGACGGGGCCAGTGCAATGATCACTTTACATACCATGCATTTACGCCAGGTTCAAAATGTCTTAGTTGATGGTGGTTATTCAGGTATTAATTTTCGGATTGATGTGGCCAGTAATTTAAACGCAACCGTGTAGGTTGCGAAGCACAATGAGTTGCATCTTTGGAAAAATTATGAGCATCAATTAACCACCAATCTGTAAACGGCGTTTCGGCGTTCATAGCACTATTACTTAAGAGATTTTAGACAGCCTCTAAAAAGATTGGTGAAGCTAAGCGCAATGGTGAATCCGCTGATGCAGCCATCAAGGAGACCCGGGAGCTTGGTGATAAGATTAAGGAACTCGACCAGCAAATCGAGGCCAACGACGAGCAGCTTCATGACAAGATGGCCCACTTGCCGAATATCCCGCACGATGGAGTGCCAGTCAGCCTGACCGAGGAGGGTGCTGTTGAACTCCGCAAGGTCGGTAAGATCCGCGACTTTGACTTTGAGCCAAAACACCACTGGGACGTTGGTGAAAACCTGGGGATCTTAGAAGCTAGCCTGGGTAATTCGCAAGTATTGCCACGAGATTATTTTAACCAAGTCGAAATTGAAACCGTCATTAAAGAAGTTGGGGAACAGGTGGTGGCGGCGCGGCTTCGGCACCACCATAAACTGGCGGGGTGTCTATCGCTAAGCATTGGGTTTTCCTATGCCGCAGCCGAAGCAGATGGCCGCGGTGGCTTTCACCAAGCTTTAAAAATTAAACCGACTAATGACAATCAAGTTTTGACGCAACAATTATTGTGGTTATTCCGTCAGAACTGGGACGGTCAAGCAGTCCGGAATATTGGTGTTTATAGCAGTAAACTAAGTGCCAACTCCGGCCAACAACTTAATTTATTTGAAACCCCGCGCAACCAAATTCGCCATAGCCGGTTAAACCAAGTGATTGATGAAATTCACCGGCAATTTGGGTTCACCAAACTAGTTTACGCGACCAGTTTATTAAAGGGAGGCACCGCTATCAAGCGGGCTTCACTAGTGGGCGGACATAATGGAGGCAAAAGAATTCACAGACCATTGCCGTTAATTGATAACGTTTTTCAGATCTCCTGATAAATATGCTTTTATATTATCAACAGTCATATGCAACAACCGTTCTCTTGTCTCATATGGTGCCCAAGCAATATGTGGGGTAATATAACAATTTTTGGCCTGTAATAATGGGCTATCACTAGCAATGGGCTCCCCTTTAACAACATCAGTGGCGTAGGCATAAATTTTGCCTTCATTCAAGGCATTCTTGATGTCCGCTTCATTAGCCAATTTGCCTCGGGCCGTATTCAATATAATAACCCCATTTTTCATTTTGGCAATCGTATCATTATTAATTAAATCAATTGTTTCTGGTGTTTGGATCACATGCAGACTAAGCACATCAGATTGCCTTAATAGTTCATCAAATGAAACCTGCTGAATCCATGATTCAGGAACCTTTTTAGGACGATGATTATAGAAAATAACTTTCATAGAAAAAGCGTGTCCTATTTTAGCAACTTTTTGCGCAATATGGCCATAACCGATTAGTCCTAAAGTTTTTCCTTTTAATTCTAATAGCGGTTTTTCCCAAAAAGTAAAATCAGGAGCCTGTGCCCACCGGTTTTCATGAACAAGCTGATTATGCAATCCAACTTGGCTAGTCACTTCTAATAATAACGAGAAAGTAAATTGTGCCACTGCGTCACTTGCATATGTGGGAATGTTAGTCACCACAACCTTGTTCTGGTGTGCGCTCTCAATATCAACGACATCATAACCGGTTCCCATGATTCCGATATACTTCAATCGTGATGTTTTGCTAATCACTTCATGATCTAGCGGTGTTTTGTGTGTAATGACGATATCAGCATATTTAATTCGTTTTATGATTTCAGCGTTATCGTTAACTGGTGTACGATCATATAAAGTGCAGTCGCCTAATTTTTGCAAGCTTTTCCAATTTAAATCTTTGTTTAGTTCATATCCATCTAAAAGAACAATTTTCATAGTGTTACCCCCCCTATCTTTTCAATGTTTTAGCTGCATTATGTTCTGGTTGTTTAATTGCCGGGTTTTGTTCAGAAAATGCTTTCAGTTGTTTTTGCGTTCGATTACTGATTTCATGGTGTACATCATTTAACTTATTTTTTAGTCCTAACTTTTGTTGTGGATTAGTCGCTTGCTGAACTTGTTGTTGCAAGCCTTGATAGGACTTATTAAGATCATGGGCTGATAGCTTTTTTAGATCATGCTCAGGCTCTTTTGGGGCTTCTTGTAAGCCTAATTGTTTGGTTAAGCCATCGCTAAGTTCAATCACTTTGTTGCTCACTTGCTGAATCTCACTTAAAGCGCTATGGATTACGGCTTTATCTTTGGCCCAGGTGGCCACGTAACCGAGTGAGTAGTTGCTGGTATCAACGCCAATATTTTGCATGGCAACATACGCAACCGCCTCGGCTTGGGTTTCTTGATAGGCTCGCGGGCGATCTTTAAAGGCTGCTTTTAATCCATGTAACTGACTATGCGCATATTCGTGATATAACGTCTTTAGTTTCAAAGCATTATCGGATTCATCACCACCAATAACAATTTCATTAGTGCTGGGTTGAAAATACCCTTTAGCCCCATTTAGCGTTGCTAAGGGCACTTCACTGACTTTAAGGTCGGTTTGCTGGTTTAGATAGTCCTTGAATGCGTTATCCAAGCTTGTCACATTCTGATGATCGGCCAAATTTTCTTTGACAAAGTCTTGAGCGCTTAGGACGGGTTCACCACTAGTTTGTGCCACGTCGAAGATGGGCAGGTAACGATACCCCACAATGGCCCGTTCATCGGTGGTATCAAGACGCTTTTGCTCAGCTGGTGTTAACTTCTTAATAATCGGGGCCGCAATCCTGATCCCTTTTTCTCCTTTATTTACTGATCGTTTAAAATCATTCTGCCATTTTTTAAAGCCTGCAACTTGGCTGGCACTTGGATTTTGAGAATAGATAAGGTCAATATTACGTTGGCTATACCGGTGAAACTTTGCTACGGTATCAAGATAACTTTTAAATTTTTCACTATCAGTTAATTTTAAAATTTCTTTTTCGGCATTTTCGACAAGCTGCCTTTTCCATTTTTCAGTTTCAACTTTACTTGGCATGATTAACCCTCCTCGGCGTCTACAAACTCTACAGAATTATCAATTTGGGGTAACTTGATAGATTGTGTGCCGTAAAGTGCTAAATATTCAGCATTCTTTTTTTGCCACGCAACTTGAATATATTTGCCATTACCCGCAATTTCTGATAGGTACTTATAACTGCTTTTATCCGTCAAAATAGGTAATTCGCTTGCTAATGCTTCCAGTTCATTTTTCATGATATATCCTCCTTCTTTTACAATTACACTCGTTGGTTAGGTTCACTTTTTGGTTTTTGAAAAGTAAACCTAAATGACGAGTTCACCAACCGAAACAACGTGCAGGGCGGTAGGCAGGTTCTAATCAAAATCAAAACTTAATTTATGGCCGTCAAGCTTTAACTTGGCGTCAAACGACTTTCCTTTTTTACTCTTGAAACCCTTTAATTTGCTCGTTTCCCCCTTGGTGACCAGCGCTTTAATTGCGGTCTTACCGAGCGTCTTACTGCTCCATTTCTTGGGCAGGGTAAAGCTTTCGCCTTGCTTAGGCTTTACAATGTAAAACTTCTGTTTATTTAAAACGGTCGCTTGCGGTGTTTCTAAGAAGACCTCGTCGGACTTTTGTGCTTGCTGTTGGTGATCGATTTGTTGCTTAATGGCTGCACTGCCAGTCAATTGCGTGGGAACATCAGCAATCAATTTTGATACAAACTTTTTAATTTGTTCTAAAAAGTTATCCGGGGTGCGTTCTTCGATACTGATTTGCTGTAACGCTTGCTCCCATTTAGCTGTCATTTCTGGACTAGTTAGCAAGGGTTCGAGTTCGACTGCTTTACATAAAGTGATTCCGGCTTCACTGACGTGCAACTTATTCTTTTCAGTAACTAAGTAGCCGCGTTTCTTTAACACTTCCAGCACATTGGCCCGGGTCGCACTTGTCCCAATGCCTTGCACATCTTTGAGAATCGCCTGGGCTACTTCATCATCAAGCGTTTTGCCGGCGGTCTTCATGGCCGTAATCAGGGTACCTTCGGTAAAGGGTACCGGTGGTGTCGTTTCTTTTTGCGGTGTTTGCAGATTTGCTTGGACTTGATCGCCTTGGTGAATGATCGGTAGGGTGGCTGCTTCTTGCTGTTCGGCTTTGTGATCATCAAATAAAGCTTGCCAACCTTGCTTAGTTGGGACCTTACCGGTTGCTTTAAAATTAGCATCGCCGACCTGGGTAATAATGGTGGTTTCTTCGTACTCGTACGGATCAGCAAACATCGCTAACGTCGTTCTTAAAACCAAGTCATAGACTTGTTGCTGTAATTTAGGTAAGGCAGCTAATTGATCTTTCGTCGGGACAACTTTAGTCATGATAATGGCGTAGTGTTCTTCAACTTTTTTCCCATCAACATAGCGTTTGTTCGGAGTGGTATTGGTTAAAGCGACTGGCTTAGAGACTAAACCCAGATACTTCGTCAGATTAGCCACTAAATAACCAAATTCTTCATCAGTGATATAAGCACAATCGGTGCGGGGATAACTGAGCAGTTTGTCTTCGTATAAGCTTTGAATAGCCGCTAAGGTTTGGCTGGCGCTGGCGTGATAACGTTTATTCATGGCACTTTGGAGACTAGATAGCGAGAATAGTTGGGGACTAGCACGCTTCTTGCCTTGCTTTTGGACGTTCTTGATTAAACCGGTCTGTGAGCTTTTCTGAACGCGTTTAGCTTGCATGAATGTTATTAGCCCTGCTTCGTCTTTAAATCGCTGATAGGGGTCTAATTTCGCGACGAATTTTTGCTGATTAGCTAAAATTTCCGCATTTAGTTCAAAATAGGGTTTCGGCTTAAAGGTTTTGATTGCCTGGTCTCTTTGATAGACCATACACAAGGTTGGCAGCTATACGTAACTAATCGAGCACGCTCTACGTACCAAATTTTTCTCAATATAAAATACATTATGGGCTACCATTCATACCAATTAACCAGTCGCTAATTTTGTGATTACAAGTGCATGCCCCCATCCTCATGCCGGTTCCGGGTTTGGTGTTGCCGCTGCTTTTTCGTCATTTCCCACTCGGTTTCTTTCAGTCCACGTTCTTGCTTTTGCCGTTGGTAATCTTCATCACGAGCATATAGAACAGTCATGATCGCATCACTAAAGGCCGTCTTTAAGTAATAGTCTGGACTAACTGGCTTATAATTTAGCGGTTGATAATGCCCCATATTTGCTTTTCTGTACTGGTCGTCCTTGGCTTGTTGCCCTTTTAACTGCTTTTGGATTTTCTCGATCTGACTGTTCTTAATCGTCGGATCGGCTTTGCATTCACCCAAAAAGAGTTGTTTAGTGCCATCATGCTTTAAAACCCGTTGTAAGTGATGATTTTCTAACTGATCTAAGCTAAGCTGTCCCGATAAATAAGCTAGTCCTTGTTTATGTTCTTGGGGACTGAACACCTGTGGTGGATTTGCTTGCCACTGTTCAATTGTTTCAGCCTGACATGGCTTTAAAACAGGATCATAGTACATCACGGCTGTATAGGCTTGTTCCTGTTTAGTCATTGGTAATTCATCTAAATCGCCTTTGGGAAAGGCCCTTTTCAATACTTCATGGTATTGCGTTTTAATGACTTGCTTAACAGCCATGATTGTTCGCAAATCTTTGACTGCGCGAGTAATCTTTTGCTGCTCGGTTGGTGAATACTTTTCTAGTAGACCTTGATCAACGTGTTCTAGACTTTCTAAGCTATCATCATGAATCATCAGCGTATATTTAAGCTCGATTTTGACTTCCTTTTCTTGTTGCATTAATAACTTAAAACCAACGTATGGCCGCTTAGTAAAGGTCAATAATTGTTGGGTCAACAAATCATCACGAATATTCATTAAACGTTCGTTTAATTCACTACCCTTGAAAACTGTTTGTTCGCTATCGGTTTCCTTAATTAATTCTCGTCTTTCAGCTTGCGTGGTCTGTTCAAAATTAAGCTCTGGATAAAGTTTTTTAGTCGTGCGATCAACCACTTTATTTAAGAGTTCATCTGCTTTTTTGAGTGAGCTTTCTTGTTGGTTAATTGTCAATAATTGTTTAGTCACATCTTCGCCAACCGCATGTTTAATTAAGGTGCTGTTTTTCCAATTAAATAGCATGCGCCGCTTATCATCTAAGTTCTCCAAACTGATATAAGTTTTCAGTTCATGGCTTAACTCTTTAACTACCCGTTTTTCATTAAACGAGAAGTGTTTACTTAGGCTATCTAAATGACCTCTATTGATTACTTTTTCTTGGTTATTTTTATAACTGGCTTTGGCCTTGCGATAGTCCTTAACTTGTTGGTTAAATTCTTTTCTTTCATGCCGCTTACTATTGATTCCCTCATGTTGCATTGGTGTGTCAGCTATTCCCTGTTCCACAAATGATTTTTCACTGATCCGATCAGGAATGTTTTTTTGCTCTAAAGCCTGATTTACACTTGCCGCCCAATTGTGCCGCCATTCAGTTATTTTTTCTTTTTTATCCCAATCGACCATCAGTATCTTTCTACTCTTAGGGTACTTGCTAGTTCCGGTATACATTTTATTGCCATTCTCATCTAAAATATATTGCTTTTTACTCTTGATTCCCCATGTTCCGTCTGGGTTAAATGGTCGGTTAGTTAACATCACATGTGCGTGCGGATTATCTTGGTGGTCGCGATGAATCGCTACATCAGCTACCATGCCTTGATCAACAAAATTTTCTTGCACGTATTTTGTCAATAATTCTTTCTGTTCATCTTCGCTTAGTTCAACTGGCAAAGCCACGTTAAACTCTTTCGCATACCGAGAATTTGCTCGCCGATCTTTTCTTTCTACTTCGTTCCATAATTTTTCTCGATCACTGGCCCATGCTGGTGCATTTTTAGGAGTTAAAATAAAACTCTCTGGCATGACTAACCGAGCATAGAAATAGTAGCGACCTTCTTGATCATCAAATAATTTTTCACCACTTCGATAAGCGGCACTGGCAATCGCACTGCGTCCTTTCCCAGCACTAATATTACTAAAACTCATATGAAAAATTGCCATACTAGTCACCGCCTTTCTTTGGATCTATTGGTTGATTTTGTTGTCGCCAACGGCGACTTCTGATACAAGTCTTTAGTACGATTTACCCAACAAGTATTTAGTGGGGTGTAAGTGCGCATTGACCTCGCTTCACTCGGTCTGCTGGTTCTCCTAAATTTACTTCTAGTGTATGCCTTCCGCTTCGCTATTTCAACTTTTATCCTTTGACTTAACGTTCTCTGTATGATATAGTGTCGGTGATTATTTTTAATATGATTGGAGGGATCATTATGTCTCAAAGTAACTTAGAAAAACAAGAAGCTAAATTAAAACAGCTTAATCAAAAGATTAAAGCTGAAAAAAATAAGATTGAACAAAACCTCAGTAAGCAAATCATTAGATCAGCCAATTTGGATTATGGGACACTTACCACTCCGCAAATTAAAATGATTGCTAAAAAAGTTGCCGCCTTTTTAAATCAATCTCAAAATAACCAATAATAGTTAGGTGGTAATGACTATGCCTAATCAATATGAAAAATTAGTTGAGCAGCAAGCGCGTTTAAAACAAAAAATTGAGCGGGAAGATTTTAAATTACGGCAATCTAAATACTACGAAAATCGGCAAGCCCGCAAAGCCCGTTCTCGCCGATTAATTCAAAAAGGGGCTTTGCTCGAAAAATACTTTCAAGCTGATAACCTTTCGGTCGAACAAACCGAAGATCTTTTAAAAACATTTGCCGGTTATGTTAATGCCCATAAGCCGAATAAATTCAAAAGCGATCAACCTAATAATAACTAGGCCGATCGCTTTTATTTTCTGAATCATTCATGGGATTTCTAATTTTTAAATCTGAATTATTTTTAACAAAGGAATTTAATTGTTTTTGAACGGCTGCTTCAAAGGTGATTTTGGGGTTTATTCAAGGAAAATCTCGCAAATTATTTTTAATTACCTGGTCATGCTCTCTTCTGTAAACTGATACAAATTTTTGGCTATTATCGCAGATCACGACGTTATCAGCTTTGAATGCAACCGCTGCTAAATTATGGTTTGATTGATTATAGCGTTTTTTAACGCCACGTATAAAAGCGTTACTTCAAAGCCATTCTTGTGGGCCCGATCGATTAAATTCAATTGCGCCCTACCTTGGCCAGCTAAGGTTGTTTCAACATGAATACTCTGCCCGGTATCTAAAGCCGCGTGGAGTTGTTTTATTTCTTCGCGCATTGCCCTAAAGTTATCACGATCTTTATACCAATCGCCACCCATTTTTTGTAGGATTTCATCGGCATTTAATCGTTTGGAGTGAGTAAATAATTCGGGTCTCGCGCGATATAAAGTGCTTTTACCAGCGCCGTTTATCCCAGCAACGATGATGTATCTCTTTAGCTCACTCATGTTAAATCACGAAATGCTTTTCGTTGATAATTTGCTCTTGGCGTTTATCTAAGAGGTAAGTGTGTAACGCGTCAAACAGCTTGCGTTTATCAGGATCTGGGTTAGGGTTATGGGCTGCTTGCTCCCAAATGCCTTGAATATCGACTGCCCAGGGGTCCGTCAACAATTGCTCAATTTTTTCGACTTCTTTGCTTTGTTTTGGTCATTTAAAAAGCTCCTTTCCCATCTTTCTAGTTCAGCTATCACCTATTCAGCCACTCAAGGCGTCTATTTTTACTTCTAAGCGATTTTAAAGCAGTTTTAATATAATTATGCACTGCAACACTTAAAACAGCTTAAATGAGCCCATATGACGTTTAATTCCAAGAAGGCCCATTGTCAGTGTTCTGTTCTTCGGGGTGTTTGGCCGCATATTCTCTAGCCGCTTGTTGGTTCCACCAAATCGCAAATAGGTTTTGCATGGTGCCGTATAAGTAGTTCTCCACGTTCTTGATATGCTTCTCATTGCTTCTCAGGGCGTTAAAGTAGCGTCTTAAGGCTTTAGTCATCAAAGGTTTTAGTTCTTCGTCGTCAAGCGGGATTATGACGCCAATATCTTGATGATCCTTTTCAACTCGGTATTTAGCATTTAAGATAATGCGAATAAAACGATGCATTTGTTGCGGAGTGCGGCACCAGAAACTTAGTAATTGCACGGCTTCGGGTTCTAAGAAAACCGGTAAGCCACTGTCTTCATCAGTTAAGAAGTCATTAGCATGGTTCACCAAATCCTGGTTTTGCTTTTGAATTTCTGCTGGTGAAAAATGGGCTGTGGAAAAGTTCAACTTTTGAGTATCTATATTGTATCTATTAGTATCTAAGCTTCTAGGTTCTTTATATAGATCGTGTCCGTTTTTCGGAAGTCTGCTTGTATCAAGGGATTGGGATATGTTACCAACGGTCTCATGCTGATTTCCGTTTTTCGGAAGTCTGCTTGTATTAAGGGATTCAACGGTCTCATGCTGATTTCCGTTTTTCGGAAGTCTGCTCGTATCAAGGGATTGGGAGCTATTTAGATTCTTTTCTCTTAAATAAACATCTTTTTCATTAACTTTTAATTCCGCTAAATACAATCGGTTGGGTAATTGGCGGCCGGCTTTTGGTTGAAAACCCATTCTTTTCTGCATTAATAAATGAGCACCTTCAAGCTCTTTTTTAATTTTTGCAATTTTTGTATTTGAGCAGTCAAATAGTTTTTTTAATTCTTCGTTTGTGAAGACAAAATAAACATTGTCATTTTCGTCAACCCAGTTATTTCGTAATGAATATTCTAGCCGATCTTTGAGAACCATGTAAGCCAGTTTAGTATCACTACTTAGGTGTTTATATTTTTCTCCGTACATTAGTACCTTGGGAAATTGAAAAAATAAAGTTCCATAAACGTTATCTTTTTTATAAAAATCAAAATTTGCTTGATCCATCATAAAAACTCCCTTCTTGGCTGACACCTGCTGTCCCAAAAGAGAGTTGCCAAAACATTTGATTTGCTTTAAAATACAAATCTGATATGCTTTAACTAAGTTACAAAGCGTACATTTGGTAGTGATGGCTTTGCAATTTCATCAGCATGTGTCTGTTTGTGAGTTGCCCAACCGGCAACTTTTTTAATTTATAGCAACTAAACAAAAATGGACTAGGCAGCTTCTGTTGGCTACTTAGTCCATTGGATTTAATTTGTTTTTTAACTATCCTTAACTTGTCCTTTTGGACCGGTTTGCGGTATAATTAACCTACAAATTAAGAACAATATTCAGTTGATTTTTACTTGGCGGTCTAAATCGACTGAATCTAAGTAGCTGTCAGATAGCTACTTGCTAAACCTGAAGTCCCTGATTCCTCGTGAATTGGGGACTTTTTTCTGTTTAGCTTGATCTTTTATTCGGTTGTCATATTAATCTTAGTCTAGCATAGCGCTTACCCGCCGGCAACTTTATTTGGTCTTGTACACTTTGCCTACTTTGGGTTTGAACCAATAAGAGCCGGAAGATATCAGTAAATATTCGAATAATATAAATGCCTCTGGGTGTTTAAGAAAGTATTCGTTGAAAGCACTGAAAATCAAAAGCATGATCGGTCCGCATAAATAAGTAATAAACAAGGATATCATTTGTAATATACGGATAACTGATCGACGATTACCACTCCATTTTTCAAATAGTACTTGTAACCATTATTGTAACGGGAATAACCATTGTCTAAAAAAGAAACGATTGCCTATTTTATGTCTCTTCAAAATGCCGATAACGGGAAATAGCCAAAAAATAATAATACAAGCAACAAGGAATATCTTGTTCATTGTAGTTTCCATGATTTTACCCCTTTTTCAATTAGCGAAAATCAAAGATTAAATTCTTTTTTTAGCAGTTTCTCTAAATATCTGGAAGCTGTTAATTCTTTCTCTTTTGCACGTCTAGTTAGTTCATTAGCAATATCTTGCTTCAAAGTATAAGATTTTGAAATTCTAGGTGCAGTTGGTTCATTTTTAGCAGGTTTGCTGCTCATACTATTTTTTAGTTGATTCATTTTATCTTCAAATGCCATTATACTAGTCCTTTCTGTCTCATAATATGATATAGCATGACATATCATATTACGCTATTGCTTCGCAAAGGTTTCAAAGATATTGTCGATATTTTCGAAAAATTCTTTGGCCCTTTGTGTTGAATTGTTTTCTTGCTCCATCTTAATCAGCGGTTTGTGATTAAGAGTTGTTTTATTGAATATTTCTCTTTCAGGAATTAGTGCAATTGTCCGCGGGTCTTTTTTCATTTGTTCTACAAACTCATGAGATGACTTAGTATTATGTTTTATCCGGTTTCCAATGAATTTAAGTTCCGCTGTGACAAAACTTTGTCGAGTTTCGACATTAATTACATCTTGTTTCAATTGTTTCATTCTTAATTCCAAATTACTTTTTGAAATAAAACCGTATTCACTTGGTTCAATTGGGCTGAAAACGAAATCAGAAATTACAATCATATTTTGTGTGATAGTTGAAAAATCAGGATGCGTATCTATCAATACATAATTGAATTTTTTTAGTTCATTATAGTTATCTGAAAACCACATGTACATTAATAATTCTTTGTTTGCTCTAGTTTGAAGATCATTGTTAATTGTATCTAGATTCATAGAAGCAGGGATAATTGACAGATTCTTGTGTAACTCAATAATTTCTACTTTTTCATTATCTTTTGTAAAAACATTAGCTAAGGTATCATGATCTTTATAAATATTATAAGTTTGGGTCAAACTACACTGGTGATCACTATCAATCATCAAAACATTGTAACCCTTACTAGATAACCATTCACCATAATTGAAAGTTAAAGTTGTTTTTCCAACTCCGCCCTTAATGGCTGAAAAAGTAATTATTTTCATAGTGTGCCTCCTTATTTGCAAGTAAATAATAGCATATTATGAAATAGCATGCAACAATATATCATGATATGATATATTGTTGCATGCTATTTCATGGAAATAAGATTATGCGAGTAATCAACAAATAAATCAAGGCCCACACAAATTGCTGGTTGGTCTCAAGCAAATGGCACAAAAAGAAGCTTTAATGAATTCTATGGGAAAAATTAAGCATGCTAAAAAGCGACAAATCAGTCATGCCTTTAGTCATACTTATTTGGTAGGAGCGGTGATTATTTTAATTCTTTCACCGATTGCTTTATTAACAGATCGTAAGCAATTTAAAAGTTGAATTAAGCTAGCCAGTATCTTAATTCAATGCGGATTACTAGCTAAATTAGATAAACATTCTTTCAAATACGAATCATTATGTTCTGGATAAATCGGGTTAGTTATCGGACACTTTTTCAAAATTATATATGGATCGCAATGGATACCACGGTAAAGCGGATCAAACCATTTTTTATTAGGACGATATCCGCGCCGCTGCATTTCGTGCATGACCAGCAAGTGAAATTGATAAAGTTTATATGGTGAGTAATTGAATACATAATTAACAGTTGCATGCTTTTTTCCCCAGCCATTGCCTCTTAAAGCAGCAATTTCCCGATGCTGTCCTAACAGTTGTTGGCGAGGAAGTTTGCTAATGAGTTGCTCATGCCAAAGTCGCATAATTAGCCTCCTAATTTTTTATTTTATTTATCAATGTATTATAAAAAATCCTCAATTGTCAAATCAAGTGCAACACTAAGAATCTATTCTTAGAAGTGGTCTAGTTGCTAAGCTAGTTCAGGCATTAGATCAGCTGGACAGCGATAGTTCAATGACCGCCGCAGCCGGTTGTTTAAGGTATCTTGAGCCAGTTGAATATCAACCAGTGAGACCAATGCCAAGGATCTGCCCTTCGGGAAGAACTCGCGTAAAAGGCCGTTAGTGTTCTCATTGGTTCCGCGTTCCCATGGTGAATAAGGATGGGCAAAGTAGATGTCCGTTCCCTCGACTTGGCTCAAGCTTGAGAACTCGGCACCGTTATCAAAAGTAATGGTTTTAAAGTACTCAGTTCCATAGTCATATAAGGTATTCTGAAGGGCTTTCAAGCAAGTGTCGGCATGGTAATTGGGAAGTTTAACGATGATTTCTAAACGACTAACACGTTCAGTCAAAGTCATTAATGCTGGCTCAGATTCAACCCGTTTACCTTTGACCAAGTCACCTTCCCAGTGTCCAAGCTCTTGACGCGCTTGAACCACAGTGGGACGCTCTTCGATTGAATGGCCCAGATTCTTCTTATTGATTCGGTGATGCTTTGTCCCGGGACGTTTGACTCGGCGACGGAGTTTAGCTGGTAGGTCTGAATTACGGATAGCTAAACGCTGGTCATCAATGTATCGATACACCGTCGGTGTTGAGGGACAGACAACTCCTGGGTAATTAGTCTTGAATTGGTGAACAAAAGTATCCACACTATGCATTCTGGGACGAGCTTTTAAAGCTGTAACCAAAGCATTACAGAAGGTTTGACAGTGGTCAAAGAGTCCACGATAACAGCTGTTTAGCCGGTGCTTACGATAAACTGCTTCGCCAGTTTCCGCCAGATACGACTGTTCAAAGATACGTGTATTAGCGTTAATCTGTGTTGTTGTCCCACGTCTCAATTCACGTGAAATCGTGCTGGGATCACGATGAAGTACCTTGGCAATCCGGCGGATGGACCAATCTAAGTCCCTTAGAGCTTCAATTCGACCACGTTCAGCTAAACTAAGTTGGTGATATTGATTAGATATGATATTCTTAATTCGGGTCATGAAGATACCTCTTTCTTGTTTGTGGTGAATTAAGAATAGGTCTTCATGGCCTTTTTGACTAGTCTGAATAAAGAACTGGTCTAGTAGAGCAGGTGTTGCACTTCAATTTTAAATCGAGGTATTATAAAAAATGATTGAGGTAATGTTTTCCTTGATATTACCCAAAATTGGTTTGCCCCAGCATGTTTTCTTGACTAGCCTGGTCTAAGAAGCTGTCTAAAATCTCTTAAGTAATAGTGCTAAAAACGCTAAAACGACCATTTGCAGACTGGTGGTTAATT
>NZ_JAUCAP010000053.1:0-17881 GCF_030361045.1 Lentilactobacillus sp. TOM.63 | reverse complement strand
CAAAACAAAAAGAGCCCTAATCACAAAGTGATTAGAACTCGAATTTAGTTTCACCAACAACAGTTGACGAAGAGCCGCTAAATAGCCGGGGTCTTCCGTCTGGCACAGCTTTTATCTAAGCGGCTACGGCGATCCAGTCGAATAATGACTGATTGGAAATTAATATATGTCCAAGTCTCTAATGATTAATTGTTAACCTGGTTACTTGGTCATAAATTCTTTATTCAAAATATTTAAATGTTCATTAAAATCATATCGGATCGGCTTGCCATTTGGAACTTCGACATTTGGAATCTCCTCATCAGAAACATTTTCCAAAAATTTAATTAAGGCTCTCAAAGTGCTCCCGTGAGCAACGATTAACTGATTTTTGCCGTCTAAAAGTTGGGGCGCAATCTGATCTTCCCAATATGGAATCAAGCGATCCATGGTCATTTTCAAGCTTTCTGCCAATGGAATTTGAACCCCATAACGATTGTATCGGGGATCCTCATCTCGCTTGGCCAATTTTGGCGGCACCACCGTAAAACTTCTTCGCCAGACTTTCAACTGGTCGGCGCCAACTTGCTTCTTAACGGCAAGCTTGTTTTTACCCCGCAATCCGCCGTAGTGACGTTCGTTTAACCGCCAGCTTTTGTGTTCTGCAATATCGTTTTGTCCAATCTCATCTAACACAATGTTGGTCGTAATAATGGCACGCTTTAAAAAAGATGTGTGAACATCCGTAAATTGCACCCCGGCTGACTTAATGACCTGGCCAGCAAAATGAGCCTGTTGAATCCCCTTTTCGGTTAGATCAACATCGCTCCACCCAGTGAAGATATTGTCTCGATTTGCTTGGCTTTCACCATGACGCATTATGACTAGTGTTGGCACGCTTTCATCCTCTTTTTACAAAATTAGTATCCAAGAATATGTTACCAATAATGTGACTCATGATCAAAGATCCCTGTTATAGTTGTTGAACTAATACCATCAGAATTGGAATGACCACCAAGCTCAACAGCGTTGTTTCGGCAACCATGACCGACGCGTATTCCGAGTCAGCATGATAAAGCCTGGAAACAACTGGGGCGTTTGTCATAATTGGCATCGCCGCCTGCATGATAAACACCTGTTTCATTAGCAGAGGTAAATGGGTTGGAATCACGAGCAGCGACATGAGTGCCGGAGCTAGTAAAAACCGACCGAATAAAATCAAAAAGTTACTGCGATCAAACCGAACCCGGGTGATATCAACGCTATTAATGGAAATTCCGATAAAAATCATCGAAAGTGGGATTGTCAGGTTCCCTATGTAATTAAAGTCCTGCATGATAAAATCGGGGAGTGATACGTGAAACAGAACCAGAACAACTCCGACCATGAACCCAAGTAGTGGCGGTGAAAACACTCTTTTCAGAGTGGTTTTCCAGTTGAATTCACCCTCACCTTTGCCATCCTTTTGGATTAGGTAAACACCTAATGTCCAGAAAAATGTCGTGTTAGCCATGTAGTAAACTAAAACAAACGGCAAGCTCGATCTACCAAACAATGCCATATTAACTGGTAAACCAACGAAAACCGTGTTAGAGTTGGAAAACATTGACCTAAATAAGCCAGCGTGCATCTTCGGAATCTTAGCAAATCTCACGACGAAAATCGAAATAATATAGAGCAAAAGCATCGATACAATCGGAAAAAATAAATCCGGTAACGTCTTTAATAACATTTTCGCTGTAAATTTACTCATGATGGTCGATATCATGTACGCTGGTAAAGCAATCTGAGTGACCAGCCTGGCAAACATGCTGGTCATCTTACTGTCAAACCAATCATTTCTAGCTAATATAAATCCCAGGGCAATCATAATTAGAATAATCAAGACCCCGGATACCGCTGAGCCAAATACTCCCATACACATTCCTCACTTCTAACAAGAATAACAATGACACATTATAGCACAATTAGAATCCACATTTTGTTATAATTTGAGGGATAGCCATCAGAGCAAGTTGACGAGAATTATTAAATTATGTTTAAATAACTGAAGATTTCTGCATCTGATCTGTAAAGTGCAATATACTTTTGTAAGAATTTTTATAAATGAGGAGTCACTATGCCATCAAACAATAAAAACGATTTTGAACCTGTATATTCAAGAAGGGCTGACAAAAAGCCCCATTACAAGAAGGGCAATAAAAAGAAGCGCCGCATTATCGGCTGGAGTGTCTTTCTGGTTTTCCTCCTTATTGTCGGGAGCGGACTTGTTTGGGGCTATGGCGCTTATAAGAGCGCCAAAAAGACTTTCACCCAAACTTACGATTCAACAAATATTCAAAAAGCCAGAAACGTATCATCCGTCATTCAAAAAGGTAAGCCTCTGTCGATCTTGTTACTAGGAACAGACACTGGTGCACTTGGCCGTCACGATACCGGTCGAACGGATACTATGATTGTTGCAACCATTAATCCTAAAAAGAAAACAATCCATTTAACCAGTATTGCCAGAGACACGCAGGTTAATGTCCCGGGGGATACTCAACAATACGAGAAGATTAACGCAGCTTATACCATTGGTGGGCCGGGAACAGCTGTTAAGACAGTCCAGAACCTGCTGGATATCCCAATTGACTTCTACGCGATCATCAATATGGGCGGTTTGGAAACCATGGTGAATGCCGTCGGTGGCGTGGACGTTGTTCCCCCATTGACATTCCAATATGGGCATGCAAACGTCGTTAAAGGCAAGAAGACCCACCTAAACGGTCAACAAGCCCTAGATTACGCCCGAATGCGTGATGACGATCCTCGTGGGGATTATGGCCGTCAAGCCCGTCAGCGACAAATCATTAAAAAGCTGGTGATGAAAGGTTTGAACGTCACCTCCCTTCCAAGATATAAGTCAATTCTTTCATCTCTCAAAGGAAATATGAAAACTGACATGACATTTGATGACATGATTGCAGTTCGGGCCAAATATGGCGATGCAACTCACCATATTAAGTCACAAACCTTACAAGGCGAAAACGCCATGATCGATGGCTTGTCCTATCAAGTTGTTCCTCAAACTAAATTGCTTCGGGTTTCAAACGATATTCGATCTACACTTGGCTTATCCAAGTCAAAGAAGCTGCAAAGTTCCCAGACCCAAACGGATACCGATGCATCAACCACAACAGGGACTGATACCACTGGTAATCAATCATCCTACAATGGTTATTAATTAAACCCGATTCAAAAAAGACCTATTTCGTTAGCCGGACGACTAATGAAATAGGTCTTTTTTTGAGTCGGGTTTAACAGACGAACTAGCCACGAACTTGTAATTCCATCTGTCCCTTCTGAGGAGCGAAATTAATCCTGATAAGCGGTTCTTCTAGGATCTTGATTCCTCCAGAACATCATCTGGAAGCGGTGTGTGAGCTCGTAATAGCGTTAAAACGTCACCAGCATCTCTTGCTGACCGCAGATCAATAAACAAATTAATTTTGTTAACGACGTCTCTGTACAAGTCGGTTAAAATGCCATTCGGCTTTCCTTCCAAATCGGTAATGACCACCTGAGAAGCGTCAAACCCCATGTGATTGAAACTCACCATCTTCAATACATCGAATAAATTATCCATTGGTCTCAAATCCCTTCATGATTTTCTGATAACTTAAATTGGCGGATGGCATTTTTTGAAACTGACATCAGATGATCTACTAAGTTGGTTAGAGAAGTCTTTCTGGAAACAAATGCCTCTAACAAAATAGGTAAATTAACACCACCAATTAACGCAATATGCTCGGGATTATCCGCAACGATCCGACCAGCTGCCTCAAATGGAGAACCACCCCACATATCAGTGAAAATTAACACATCATGATGTTCAGTAAACACTGTCAACGCTTTATTATATTTAGCTTGAAGTGAATCAATGCCATCATTGGGATCCAAAGAAAGCCAACTAATCTGTGCCTGCTTGCCAGCAATCATTTCAGAAGTTTTGACAATCTCCTCTGAAAGCCTGCCATGACTTGCAACTAAAATCGAAATCATCCAATCACCTTTTCATTTGTCATTAATCTTATGTTCTACGTTTAGTTACCACCAATATATCACAAAAGAGCGGTTTCATCTTGGTTATCTTAAATCTTAAGTAAGTCGGCTGGTGTCTGAAGGTCGTAATCGGTTTTCTCAAATTCGGCTGTTTTTTCGGTTCGCCAGCCGGCTAATGCAAATTTGACATTTGCAGCGTGAGCAGCCTGCAGATCATAAATTGTATCGCCGATATAGATCGTTTCATCAGGATCTGCAGCTAATTTTTCGATTCCTTTTAGAACCATATCAGGAGCTGGTTTACCGCGTTTGATTTCATTTGAGAATACAAATTGATCAAAATATTTATCCAGACCAAATCGGGTGACGTCTCGGTGAAATTCGCTTTCCTGTTTTGACGTTGCAATTGCTAGACGAGTATTTTGCATGGCGTGGATTTTAGCCAACGCGTCAGTAATTCCAGGATAAACGTGGGCATAGTGCTTATAGTCCTTGATTTGACCAAACCACTTGGCAAGCATCCCCTCAACATCCTGAACGCCCAAAATTTTGAGAGCGTCAGTGGCGGTGATTCCAAACACCTTTTTTACGTCATCATATGTAACGTCATACCCGTTTTCGATGAGCGTTTTATGCAATGGTAAAAGGTACATTTTTTCTGTGTCAATTAAAGTTCCATCGACGTCAAATATCAAATACTTCATACAGTCAACTCCAATTATTGATTTGTGAATCAGGTCGCGCTATGTTGTTGCGCAAGGATCAATGATGTCCTGGTTGAACTACTTTCAGTCCCATACGCCTATAAATTTTCAGCGTCAAAATTTCGCTGCAGTCCAACCAAACAGTATTCATCAACCATGCTTCAACAAAAAAAGTCCCAATTACTACCAAAATGATAGTAACTCGGACTTTAATAATGCGGCCAAGAAGATTCGAACTTCCACCGAGATAATTCTCGACAAGATCCTTAATCTTGCGCGTCTGCCAATTCCGCCATGGCCGCATCAACAGATAAAATTATAGCAGAAATTAGCAGTCATGACAAATACTTTTTTTATTCGCCGCGAACCGTTGCGCCTTCTTGGTCTATTTGTAACAGTCGTAAACTACCATTCATATTTTTTTGTTGTAACTCAATTCTAAGTTCGGTCAAAGCTGCTTGTTTCCCCAGGGTTGAAACCGTTGGACCAGCACCACTCAAATAAGTACCGTAAATATTAAGCTTATGCGCCGTTTCCAAAATGGTATCCATCTCCGGCACAAGTTCTTTTCTGGCCGGCTCATGGATTTGGTCCCCTTCGATTAATTTAACCGCTTCATCCCACTTGCCTTGAGCTGCAAGGGCAACAAAGACATTCTCTTTGCTGCTGGCATGAATCGCCTTCTCAAAGCTGATTGTCTTAGGCAATTTCTTACGGCTTTCCGCTTCACTGATCCCATCAGGGCGAATATACATCAAAGCGTATACATCCGGTAATTCAATCCGGGTCGCAACTGCTTGTTGACCATCGAAAGTTGAAACGGTCAGCTGGCCCAACAATGCGGAAGCAACATTTTCTGAGTGTCCCTCAAATCGAGAGCCAAGGTTAATTTGATCTGCTACCGACAGATCCAAATCACCTAAGGCGTTGGCAATCTTGATCCCAGCTACCACGGCCGTTGTGCTCGAACCAAGCCCGTGGGCAATTGGGACATCTGAGATAACAGTCAGCTGTCTTGGATGAATGTCTGGATCCACTTTGAGAATTGTCTGGACGATTAAATTGTGCTCATCGGTTGGAACGTCAGCTCCTAAGGCATGATTAACCTTCCACTTATCGGTTTTTTCTTCAACAATCACCGTGTAGTACAAATGAAGGGCAACCCCAACAGAATCAAATCCAGAACCTACGTTGGCTGAAGTCGCCGGAACGCGAATAATTAGTTTTGCCATTGTCAAACTCCTTTCGTTATCAATGATCTATTGTTTCTCGAGACCGATATCGATTAACGTTAACCTGCTGTGGCATCGACCACAGACATATTTCGAAACATTGATCCTTCGTTTCCTATGATACTCCAGACCACAATGTGTGCACCGATAAAGATATTTAACATGAAATGAAGGCGTAGTTGATTCAATCCGTGGTGCATATCTGGATCCACCAACTGCCTGTAACAATTGTTTAAATTCAGGGGTGTTATGCCGACCACTGAATCCCGCAAGATTGAGATGATAATGACACAACTCATGTTTGATGATACCAATTAAAACGTCATGAGACTGGCCATCATCCATCTTAGGATTGATATCAATATCGTGACTGTCTAAATGATAACGGCCACCAGTTGTCCGCAATCTGGGATTGAAGTAGGCCCGATGCGTAAAGGGTCTGGAAAAAAATTGGATCGATATTTGTTCGACTAAGTGTTGTAATTCAGTATTTGTCATTAGCTTATCTCTTCTGTCCTGCTTCTGGTTCCACCATCGTTAATTGAATCCGGTGACGATCAGCATCCACTGAATCAATCCAAACGGTCACAATATCTCCAACAGAGGCCACTTTGCTTGGATCTTTGACAAAATGGTCACTCATTTTGGAAATATGCACCAAGCCATCCTGCTTAACCCCAATATCCACAAATATGCCGAAGTCAACAACGTTTCTGACGGTTCCTTGAAGCTTCATCCCCGGCTTTAGATCGGCCATTGTTAACACATCTTTTCTGAGTAATGGCGCGGGCATCTCATCTCGCAAGTCTCGGCCAGGAGTCTCAATTCCCTTAATGATATCCTGCAGCGTTTCACGCCCAATTTCTAGCGACTGAGCAGTTTGGTCTAAATCAATTTGACTGAGTTTTTTAGCAACAACCGGCTTGCCAAGGTCGGCTGCACTCAGATCGGATTGCTTGAGTAATTGGTAAGTCGCCGGATAACTTTCTGGATGAATGTCCGTATTATCAAGTGGATTATCGCCATCAATAATTCGGAGGAAACCAACGGACTGTTCAAACGCTTTTGGCCCCAATCGCGGTACCTGCTTCAAATCCGAGCGGTCATTAAATTGGCCGGCCTCATTGCGGTACTTAACGATGTTATTTGCAGTAGATTTGGTTAACCCAGAAATATGAACTAGCAAATCCGGACTAGCAGTATTTAAATTAACCCCCACCCGATTAACAGCCGTTTCAACCACTTGATCCAATTTTTCACTTAGCTGTTTTTGAGGCACATCATGTTGATATTGACCAACTCCGATAGCTTGGGGATCAATTTTGACCAATTCAGCCAAGGGATCTTGAATCCGTCGGCCAATACTAACGGCCGATCGTTGTTCAACACTGAAATCAGGGAATTCTTCTCTGGCAACCTTGCTGGCAGAATAAACAGATGCCCCGGCCTCGTTCACAATGACGTAATAAATTGGCGTCTCAATTTCTTTAATGGCATCGGCAACGAACTGTTCTGATTCCCGGCTGGCAGTCCCGTTACCTATCGCAATCATTTCCACGTGGTTTTGGTTAATGAAATCAATGAATTCCCCTTTGGCTGCTTTTCGTTTTGCTTCACCAGCAGGCTTGTGAGGATAAATCACCGTTTTGGCTAAATACTTCCCATTCTGATCAACCACTGCGAGCTTACAACCAGTCCGATAAGCCGGATCAAAGCCCATGACAACTTTACCCTTTAATGGCGCCTGCATGAGCAAGTTATACAGATTCTTGCCAAAAATATCGATTGCGTGGTTATACGCAACTTCACTCAAATCCTTACGAATTTCCCGTTCGATTGCGGGACCAATGAAGCGTGAATAGGCGTCTAACACGGCACTTTCCACAATTTTGGCCGCCAAACCAGTTTGGTTACCAACTGTATTGGCTTTTAAATGCCAATCAATCGGCGTTTCATTCACATCGATCTTCACCGATAAAATACCTTCCTTTTCACCACGATTGATTGCTAAGGTCCTAAATGAGGGAATTGATTTGACCGATTGAGAAAAATCATAGTACTGCTGATAAGTCCCTTCTTCGTCAGCCTCTTTAGCACCTCTTTTGATCTTGGTCACCAGGGCACCGTACTGATTAGTATTCTGGCGAACCCAATTTCGAAAATCGGCTCGATCACCAAATGTTTCAGCCAAAATTTCATGAATACCATCAAATACAGCAGCCTTATCAGGGAGTTGTTTTTCTGGATCAACGGCTTGTTCAACCAGGCTATCCAAATTAGGGGCAAACTTTAGCGCGGCATCTGCTAATGGCTGTAAGCCCTTCTCTTTGGCAATTGTGGCCTTTGTCCGCCGCTTTTGCTTGTACGGTAAGTATAAGTCTTCGACCTGTTGGAGGACGGTTGCCGCGTTGATTTCAGATTCGAGCTGAGGGGTTAGCTTTTGCTGCTCGGTGATGATTTTGATAACCTCAGCTTTGCGCTTATCCAACGTCTGAATTCGGTGAGCTGCCGCTTCAATATCTCGAATTTCAACTTCATCCAAGTTGCCGGTTCGCTCTTTTCGATATCGGGCAATAAAGGGAACCGTGTCGCCTTCATCGAACATTTTCAGTGTTTCAGAAATTTGCTCGATTCGTAATTTAGGTAAATCATGCCGAATCTTTTCGGCAAGTGTATCAGTCATTTATTCCACCTCATCAAATAATGTCACGGTTAATTATATCATGTTCAGTCAGTGAGAAAAATTATTGGGCAGAAGAAAGATTGGGACAAGCCACAATTGATCCCAGAATTTAAGTCAAAAAAGTAATGCATTCCAAAACCAGAATGCATTACTTTTTTGACTTAAATGGCGGGGATCAGCGGTTGGTCGCAAGTTTTATCAATATGAACAGGGAAAGCCAAGTTGCATTTATAAACAATTTACCGCCTAACGTTCCCTTTTGTTTAGATCTGAAACAGTCGCTGTCGGTTACTTACATACCGCCCATAATTCTCGTCGTCACACTGGAAACCTTCGCAATGCTACCCTCTTGATCCTTCTCCGACTTATTGAACTGATCCACATTAATCGTCGTGACATCCGGATCAATGCTATCGGTCATTGCTTGGCAAGCATTAGTATAGTCCTCGTAATGGCGAACCAACAGCTTATGTTTGCCCAGAACTTTGACAGGCACCGGTGCCTGTTGAAGCTTGTTGACATTTTCCTTGTACTTATCAGTTCCTGACTGGAAATGGGCCTTAATTCTTGCTAATTCGTCCGTCGACAATTCTGAAACGGTATCGGCGTCAATTGCCTTTCGTAACGTTTCAAAATCATCATTGAGGTCCGTACCATTTGCGGATGTTGAATCGATCACATCCGATACGACCTTTGCATAACGTTGCATATCTTGTGGTTTCAAACTATCATTACCCCCATTTTTATTGTTTGTGGAAAAAGTGTCTCTGAATGTATTTTACTACTTCTGTGATCACAACGATCATAAAGCCACCAAATACCACCACGACCCATTGTGAAGCGGTCAAGTTAGACACATGGAACATTTCGTTGAAACCGGGAACTGCAATTGTCGCAATTAACAGAATAGTTGATCCCAACAATGCCCAGTTAAAGAATTTATTTCGGAACAGCCCCACTCTAAAGATCGATTGATGAATGGTCTTGGAGTTAAAGGCGTGGAAAAGTTGGATTAATCCCAAAGTGGCATAAGCCATCGTCAACGCATCTGCGTGAACCAACGCTTCTGATGAGTGCACCGGATTGATAATCGCGAAAGCATAAACCGCTAACGTAATGAAACCTTCAAAGAAGCCCTGATACAGGATATTACTCATGATCCCCCCAGAAAGGAAGTTTGACGATCTGCCCCGAGGCTTGCGTTTCATAATTCCCGGCTCGGCGGGTTCAACGCCCAATGCGATCGCTGGGAACGTATCGGTTACTAAGTTAATCCACAAAATCTGGACAGGTGCCAAAATTTCCCAGCCCATCATTGTCATCACAAATAAAGTTAAAACTTCTCCTAAGTTCGCTGATAACAGGTATTGTAGTGACTTTTGAATGTTTGAAAATACTTTTCGGCCAGCTCGAACGGCGGTTACAATCGTGGCAAAGTTATCATCTGCCAAAACCATATCGCTGGCTTCTTTAGACACTTCGGTCCCAGTAATTCCCATGCCAACACCGATGTCGGCAGTCTTGAGGGCGGGCGCATCGTTTACGCCATCACCGGTCATGGCAACGACCTTCCCCTTTTTCTGCAAAGCTTTCACAATTCGAACCTTGTGTTCTGGGGCAACTCGGGCATAAACGGCAATATTGCCAACGGCGTCATCGAATTGGGAATCAGACATTTCATCTAATTGCGCACCGTTAATGACTTTATCTGTATCCTGTGAATCTCCGTGGCCAATAATTCCCAGCCGTTTAGCAATTGCTTGGGCAGTGTCCTGGTGATCTCCTGTAATCATCACGGATTTGATCCCTGCTGATTTGGCTTCAGCAACCGCCTGAGCCACTTCTGGTCGTTCAGGGTCAATCATTCCGATCAAACCAACAAAGGTCATGTCACGTTCTTGAGCGTCACTCGTCAAGTCAGTGGGAACTGAGTCAACCATTCGGTAAGCAAACGCAAGAACTCGGAGTGCTTGGGTTGCCAAACTGTGATTGGTGTCACTGATGAGTTTCTTATCCCCATCAGTGATGTCTCGGACCTGATCACCATCTTTAATCTTTGTGACACGTTGTAGTAACTGGTCAGGGGCCCCTTTCATCGTCATCATGATCTGACCGTTATCCATTTGGTTAAAGGTCGACATGAGTTTTCGTTCCGAATCGAATGGGATCTCGGCTAACCGTTTGTGTTGGTTAACAAAATCTTGAACAGGTTGATCTTTGTTCAAATAAAAGGACAAAAGCGCCGTCTCAGTTGGATCACCCGCCAATTGATCTTCTTGGAACTTGGTATCATTATTCAATACCATGATTTGGGCAAGCTGATCAGATAAATCCAGTTGGGTATCAGCAGAATCGGCCAATTTTTCATTCAGGAAAACCTTTTCGACGGTCATTTTGTTTTGCGTCAACGTTCCCGTTTTATCAGAACAAATGATATCCGTACTCCCAAGGGTTTCGACTGCTGGCAGCTTTCGGATCAACGCGCGATGCTTGGCCATTTGCTGAGTACCAAGCGCCAAGGTGACCGTCACAATTGCGGGTAAGCCTTCGGGAATTGCGGCAACGGCCAATGAAATCGCCGTTAACAGCATGTTAATCAAGCTCTCCTGGCCGCGAAGCATTCCCATGCCAAACACAATGACGGCAATCACCAAAATCAAAACCGTCAGCATCTTTCCAAGGGACTTCAAGTTGTCCTGAAGCGGTGTCGTTGACTCTTCAGTGGTGTTAAGCATGTGGGCAATTTTACCTACTTCGGTATTCATTCCGGTCCCGATCACAATCCCAACACCCCGTCCAGACGTGACATTACTGTTCATGAAGCCGAGATTTTTGCGATCCCCTAGGGGTAAGTCATTCTCCGAAATTGTTTCAACCTGCTTGTTAACAGGAACGGATTCACCCGTTAACGCAGCCTCTTCGATTTTGAGCGAGTTTGCCTCAGTCAGTCGCAAGTCGGCCGGAACAACATCCCCTGCTTCCAGCAAAACAATGTCTCCCGGGACAATCTCTTCACTTTTAATTGAGATCGACTCACCATTTCGCAAAACCGTTGCCATTGGTGCTGACATCTGTTTGAGCGAATCGATTGCATTTTCTGCTTTGGATTCTTGGAAAACCCCAAAGATCGCGTTGAGAATCACAACTGCCAGAATAATAATGGCATCGACATGTTCACCGGCAATTCCTGCAATAATGGCCGCAACAATCAAGATGATAATCATCAGATCTTTAAACTGGGCAATAAATTTCTCCAGTAGTGTGGTTCGCCGCTTGGCAGTCAACTTATTAGGGCCGAATTGCTGGCGACGTTCAGCCACCATGCTGGTCGTCAGCCCATTTGGATTGGACTTCATTTGTTGCATGATGTCGGCAACGGATCGCTGATAACTAAATTTTTTCTCCTGTGTCATTAACTTCCTCCTCTGAGTAAGCCCAACCGAGCATTGAAAAGTTGAACATGCGCTTCCTCGTATATCCATTCTTGGGAAAGCAATATGTGAGGGACTAATGTGCAGACTTCTGCTTGGATGAACTGTCCTAAATTTAAGTGAGTAACGAGCAACGAGCGCATCAACCCAGCTCTCATCTTCCCCAATGCTTCCAATAAATGCTTGGAAACTGACTGTAGCGGGTGGCATGTCTTAAAAAGAAAGAGACCTGCAGATTTCTTCCCATGAAGAATCCACAAGTCTCACCATTTAAGAGTTATCCCGGAAATACGAATATTTCACGTTGACGAGATAATCACAGCATACCGCTGCTGGTTACTCCCTTTATTTATCATTATTATACATAATCACTAATAAAATGTCACTCTTTAATTACTTCCAAAACGTATCATAGACATTAATTGGCGTGTGACGCTTGTGTTCAGTCTTGTTATACCAGCCTTCAATGGTCTCGGCAGCTTTTTCAGAAATATTTTTGCCTTCTAGGTAGGCATCAATATCTTGGTAGGTCACTCCCAAGGCAACTTCATCTGGCAAGGCCGGCCGGTTATCTTCAAGATCAGCAGTCGGTGTCTTTTCATAGAGATGCTTGGGTGCGCCAAGTTCATTTAAGAGCTGTTTACCCTGTCGTTTATCTAATCGCCAAAGGGGGGTGATATCAGCTGCCCCATCACCAAATTTGGTGTAGAAACCAGTGACAGCTTCGGCAGCATGATCAGTTCCCACTACGGCACCGCTAGTCTCACCCGCAATTGCATATTGCGCAATCATCCGTTGGCGGGCCTTGATATTCCCTTTATTAAAATCGCTAATCTGGATGCCATTTGCCTCAACAGATTCTGTAGCTGCATCCACAGCGGATTGAATATCCACCCGAAAAACCTTGTCGGCATTCATAAATTTGATTGCTTCAAGGGCATCAGACTCATCTGCTTGAACACCATAAGGGAGCCGGACGGCAATAAATTGATAACTGATATCACCAGTTTCGTCACGCAGTTCACTAATCGCCATTTCCGCCAATTTCCCTGCTAATGTTGAGTCCTGACCACCGGAGATGCCGAGTACCAAGGATTTTAAAAACGAAAACTTGCGAAGATAACGCTTCAAGAATTCGACACTGCGACGGATTTCCTCGTTTGGATCAATTTCCGGTTTGACTTTTAAAGCATTAATAATTTCCTGCTGCTTTGCTCTCATGTGCATCCCTCGTTAATATTTTATTTGTTGAACGTAATTACGGACTTTTTCAATAATGTCACGCTTATTATCCCAGCACTTTTGTGATAAATCGACCGGATACTTTTGTGGGTTGAGTTCCCGTCGGTATTCAGGCCACAACGCTGCCAATTCTTTTTCGGCATAATCGCTGATCTGAGATAAATTAGGACGATCATAAACCAATTTGCCATCTCTGTAAATAGTTTTCAGTAAAGGTTCCGCATCAAAATTTTCAACGGTCTTGTTGATATAAGTATAATTTGGGTGGAACATGTAAATTGATTTCTCTTCCCGGGGATCCTCAGTTGACAGCGTGATGTAATCACCTTCAGACTTGCCGTCCTTAGTATCGGTAATTCGCCAAACCTGCTTTTTGCCAGGGGTGGAAACTTTTTCCGCGTTCCCGGAAATCTTGATCCGATCGACCATTTGGCCGTCATCATCTTCAACTGACACCATCTTGTAAACTGCCCCGAGAGCTGGTTGATCAAACGCCGTAATTACTTTGGTGCCAACGCCCCAAACGTCAATCTTGGCGTGTTGCATCTTCAAGCTGGCAATCGTCGTTTCATCGAGATCGTTGGAGGCGTAAATCTTCGTATTGGGGTACCCAGCATGGTCAAGAACTTCTCGAACTCGTTTTGACAAGTAAGCCATATCTCCAGAGTCCAAGCGAACGCCCGCAAAGTTAATTTTGTCGCCCATTTCATTGGCAACTTTAATTGCACTGGGAACGCCACTTTTGAGCGTATCATAGGTATCCACAAGGAAGACACAGTCGTGATGGGTTTGGGCATAGGCATGAAACGCCCTGTAATCATTGCCAAACGACTCAACAAGTGAATGGGCGTGAGTTCCGCTAATCGGAATCCCAAATTTTTTACCGGCCAAAACGTTGGAAGTCGCATTAAAGCCACCAATAATGGCCGCCCGCGTTCCCCAAATTGCTGCCGAAACTTCTTGGGCCCGCCGACTGCCAAATTCCATCAGTTGATCGTCACCAACAACCGTCCTAATTCGGGATGCCTTGGTTGCGATTAAGGTTTGGTAATTGATCATATTTAAAATCGCGGTTTCAACCAATTGACATTCACACAGAGTTCCTTCAACTTGAAGGATCGGTTCATTTGCGAAGACAACATCCCCTTCATACGCTGAACGGACCGTGCCCTTAAATTTGAAATTTCGCAAGTAGTTTAAGAAGCTGTCCGGATAATCGGTCACTTCTTTAAGATAGTCAATATCCGAGTCAGTAAAGTGAAGGTTCTCGATATATTGAATAATATGCTCCAACCCAGCGAAAACAGCATACCCGTTTCCAAAAGGCAGTTTTCTGAAGAAGGCTTCAAAAACGGCATGACGATTCTCCATATGCTTCTCAAAATAAGTTGCCATCATGTTGATTTCGTAAAAATCGGTGTGAAGTGTCAAATTATTATTTTCTGACATATTGTTTCAATATCCTTCCCGATGAGATGTTATATAATTAAGTAATCATGTTAATTCTATCATTTATCGTCACATTGACCAGAAAAATGGCGGTTTTTGCTTCAAAATAATTATTGAAGGAGTCATTATGACCAAGCAATCAAAAGTATCGATTTTAGGAATTCCATTTATCAATACAACTCAAAGCGCATTTGAACAGACGCTTCAACAGCGAATCGACCAGCAACAAAATACGTTTGTGGTGACAGCTAATCCGGAGATTGTCATGTATGCCCGCAATCACCCGGAATACACCAAATTAATCAAGGGGGCCAATTTTATTGTCGCTGACGGTATCGGAATCGTGATTGGGGCTAAGCTGTTAAAAACACCGATTGAGGAACGGGTTACGGGCTACGACTTGTTTGAAAGTTTACTCAGCTGGGGCAATCAACATCAAAAGTCGGCCTACTTCGTTGGGGCAAAACCAGCCGTCATCCAGAAGCTACGAGAAGTTGTGAGCAGGCAATTTCCAGATCTTGTCATTGCCGGCACTCATGATGGGTATTTTTACAACGACACTCAAATCGTTAATGATATTCGCCAGACTAATCCGGATATGGTATTTGTTGCAACCGGGTACCCGAAACAAGAAGAATTTATCGAACGAAACCGAGCAGTTACAAATGGCCTTTGGATGGGAATTGGTGGGTCGTTTGATGTGCTTACTGGAACCGTGAAACGTGCCCCGGTTACTTGGCAAAAGATGCACTTAGAGTGGTTGTACCGCGTCATGAAAGAGCCTGCTCGAATCGGCAGACTAATGGTGCTGCCAAAGTACTTGCTGCAAGTCTTAAAACAGCGCTTTTCAAACTGAACTTAAGTCAGCGATCGTTGCGTCAGAAAATCTCACTGCCTGCTACATTCATTACATAAAGGCTCCAAAGTTAAACCCCTTCAGTTTGGGGGATTTTAACTTCGGAGCCTTTATGGATAGTCAAAACGCTTTTATTCAAGTGCCCTATTCTTTTTCCAAATAAAACTCAAATCGATCGCCAACATATTGCGTCCGAACATACTCAAATGGTCGACCGTCTTGTAAATATGTAATTTGGCGTAAACGTAAGATTGCCTCTCCTCGCTTAATATTGAGATATTCCGCAATCCGTTCGGAAGCCAACATTGCTGAAACCGTTTGTTGGGCTTTACCAATCTGAAGGTCTTTCTTTTGCTCTAGTGTCCGATACAACGAACTGGTTACCTCGGACTTTTCCAAGCCCTCGACAATATTCTCCGGCACCGTCGCAACCTCGAAGCAAATTGGCACATCGTCACCATATCGAATTCGCTCCATCCGCAAAACAGGTTGGTCTTGAGTAATATGCAACTTCTCCATTTCACTCAATGACGGTTCCATCGTATGATACGAAACCGTTTTGCTCGACGGCTTCTTGCCTTGGGCCAACATCAAATCCGTGAACCCAGTGACCCCGGACATCTTTTCCTGAACTTTCTGATTGGCAACGAACGTTCCAGAACCAACCCGTCGTTCCAAGATTCCTTCGTCAACAAGAGTCTGAATGGCCTGTCGCAAAGTCATCCGACTAACGCCAAATTCTGTAGACAGCTCGCGTTCAGAGGGGATTCGATCACCAATTTTCCATTTATCGGCTTCGATTTTTCGCTTTATATCATTATGAATCTGAATATAAATTGGCAAACCCACCATTACCAACTCCTTTGGTCTTCTTTATACTTTATTTTAACATAATAATTGAAATCTATGAGGTCTAGATCACTGCAAACCAAATTTGTCCGGATGATTATGCTGAGAAGCGCCGGTGAACAATCGTTTCAGGCCGTAGAAAAAGGATTATGCTTGCATTTCAAACTGACAATGCAATCATAACCCCTGCCCTTGCTGAATCAGAAACCATTAACCGGAAGTCGCTTACTTCGTCTTCCCAGTTGACTTATCAATCGTTGCATCGATTCCTTTAACTACCGAACTCAAGAAACCAGCTTCTTCCATCGCTAAGATTCCGGCAATTGTATCGCCACCAGGAGAGCACACTTTATCGATCATTTCGGCAGGCGTCTTTCCAGATTGCATCAATGCGTCAGCGGAGCCAAAGGTTGTTTGTGCAGCAATCTTAGTAGCAGCCTCTTTGCTTAACCCGTATTTAACCCCTGCTCGGCTAAGAGCGTCAATGAAGAAATCAATGTAGGCAACTGCACTGCCAGAAATTGCACTGAACGCAGGGAAAAGCGTTTCGGGCAATTCACTGATTTCACCAGTTGCTTGAAAAATTGAAAGTGCCTGATCCTTTTGGTCACCAGCCAAATTTTCGTTGACAGCAACCGCGGTCATCCCCTGGCCAAATTCCGAATTGATATTTGGTAAAGTTCGGAGAATCGGCAAATCATAATTGGTCAGCTCGGCCAATCGTTCCAAGGAAACTCCTGACACGATTGACACAAGCACTTTATCTTTGGTGAGCGCCGAACGAATTTCAGCAAGCACAGCCTTGGCAATCGCTGGGACTACTGCCAACACCACAAAATCACTATTCTTAGCAACGTCCAGATTAGTTTCCTGCGGTGTCAATCCAAATTTATCAGCATAGTTCTCATAATGAGCCTGGTGCGCACTGTGAATCAAAATATTCTCTGTGGGCACCAATCTTGCTTTGAGTAGCCCCTGAATAATGGCCTGAGCCATCGCTCCGACACCGATAAAACCAATTTTCATGATGAGCCTCCTAATTTCAAGTAATAATCAATAATTTGACAATAGCGGATTGAAAAAGAAATTGCAATGAAAATTTCACGTTTACCGTTAAATAAATGATACCGTTCTTTTCATCATTGGTTATCTGTTGACAATGCTTAGGTGAGCCTGTAGGATAATCAGAGAGAATTGGGGTGCCAGCGTGCTGAGAATATACCCATTGAACCTGATCTGATTAACATCAGCGAAGGGATTTCTTCATCAGTTAACCAATTAATATTAAAGTATTTAACTAATATTTTTGTGTTCTTAACCCGATGGCCCCCAATTCTGGCTCTTCGTCAACTGTTGTTGGTGAAACTAAATTCGAGTTCTAATCACTTTGTGATTAGGGCTCTTTTTGTTTT
>NZ_JAUCAP010000052.1:0-18195 GCF_030361045.1 Lentilactobacillus sp. TOM.63 | reverse complement strand
TTCTAACGAGAAACAAAAAATCTGTCATCAGTAATAGATAAAATCTATTACCAACAACAGATATTGTAGAACCTTTTGATCAAGCAGTCTTCTTCCGCTTGTGATACAGCACGATCCTCAGTAAGCTAATCGCCACCAGAATCATCCCTAAGGCAATTTGATACGCAAAATGCATCCCCCCAACAAACCAAGCCGGATGCGCATCTGGGTAAGTGGTGATCCGTTTACCACCCTGCAGACTGATCCCAAAATACAGTAATGAGGTTGCCAGTGCCAAACCGATTGCCATCCCCAAATTTCGACCGAGGGCAGCAATGGAGCCGGCAATCCCCTGAAATTCTGGGGCAGCATTTCCCATGATCATCGGATTGTTCTGGAACGCTCCGTTGGCAGTCCCGAACAGCGCCAGACCAATTACCAGCCAAGCAAGCGACCACTGAGGCTGAATCACCATAAATATGATTTCAGGAATTAAAAAAATAAATAGTGCGTAAAATGACACCTTCTCCGCTCCAATTCGATCGGCAATATAGCCACCGGTGGGGGCACTGAAAATATTGAGAATTGGGACGGCCATCAAGATGATTCCGGCAACCGCTGAGGATAGCAGCAAGCGATCCTGCAAATAAAACGGCATGATGACATTATTGAAGTAACCGCAGGCATAGACCAACATCGCCGACAAGATTCCAAAGCTAAAGCCCAAGTTGTGGAAGATTCTCAGATCAATCAGTGGTTCCGGCACCTGGTGCTCAACCACTACAAAGATTACCAGAAGGATTCCCGTGACCACCAACAAGCCTATAATTCTTAAATCACCAAAGCCAATTACTTGGCCCCAGAAGATCATCAAGAAAAACGCGATGACCATCCCTGCATAGGCGATAAATCCCGGAAAATCAATTTTGATTCGTTGCTGAGGCATTGGCGCATGGGGGAAGAAATGATGCCCTAGTATGTAAGCAATAATCCCAATTGGCACGTTGACAAAGAAAATAAAATGCCAGTTAAACCAGGTTAAAATTAAGCCCCCAACCCCTGGGCCAGCGATATTGCCGATTTGGACAAATGAACTGTTTACCCCAAGGGCTAATCCGTGTTTATTAGGTGGGAAAATGTCGGTAATGATGCTAAAGTTAGTCGCCATCGTCATCGATGCCCCGAGCGCTTGAATCACTCTCGCCCCTAGAATCATCGGCAAATTAACGCTAAGACCGCAAAAGAGTGATCCCAGGACAAAAATAATCGTTCCGGTTTGGAAAATTCGAACCCGGCCAATTTGATCTGACAGCTTGCCAAAGAAGATTAGTAAGACACAAATCAACACCAAATAGACTGACACGATCCATTCGGCTTGATTATTCAAAATATTGAGATCTCGTGACATCTTTGGAATCGCGATGTTCACAATACTGGCATCGATTGTTGACATGAAAGATACAATCGATGTCGACATCAGTAAAATCCATTGATTCTGTTGCTTCATGGGTCAACCTTCTATTCTGACAATTATTTTTGAATGGCATGACTCACAATGATGTGTTGTCGCTTGGGCTTCTCCGTTTGGAAGAGCAACTTTACAGCTGATCGACCCATTTCATTTGGGTTCAGGTCAACTGAATGAAAGTGCTGATCAGTCAGTTCATTCGGCAAAGAGTTGTTATACCCTACCACTTCGATTTCTCTGTCGGGATGAAGCAATTTAAATCGATGATAAACCTTCAAGCCGGTGAAATCATCAATTGCGACCACGCCATCCATTTGAGGATTTTCCTCGATAAATTGGTTAACCACCGCTTCATCATCATCGGGAACCGGAAAAATGACGGGTGTTTTATGAGCCAGCTTCATTTCTCGGAGATACCCGGATTTTCGGTCGATTTCGTAAGGCCAATTGTTCGTCGATTCCGCAAAAACAGGATTGTCGACATGGAGCCACTTCATTAAATAATCCACCCCATCCGCACCGGCTTCCACGTTATCATTATCAACGTACAACCAGTGCTGTCCCCCAGCTGGTTTTCCAATCGTAACAAATTCCACCGGCTCAGCTTGCAGCAGCTCAATCACCGGGTCATTTTCATGGGAATAAAGCAAAATAAACCGTTTGATTTGGGCACGGTTGATCATTGACTTCACGTTATCAAGCACTTGCTCAGTAGACTCGCCAATGGCCACTGATAGGACGTAATTGCGGGCGTTTAGCTGTTCGTTGATCCCTCGCAATAGGCCAACGTAAAAAATGTTATCGACCACCCGGTTGTTAACCGGGAAAATCACGCCGACCGAATTAGCCTCTTGATTCGTCAAGTTTCTGGCGTTGTAATTTGGCTGGTATCCCATGTCTTCAGCAACTTCTTTAACCTGGCGGCGGGTGCGGACACTAATTCGCTGATTATCATTAAGGGCTCGGGAAACGGTGGACACCGACAAGCCCAGTTTTTTTGCAATATCGCGAATCGTAGCCATAGCTTTGTACCTCTTATCTTCGTAGTTTGATGGGTCAAAAATTTCGATCACGTTAAAACTTTGTATCTTTTATTAATATTCAGCCATACTACTAGATTTTGCAAGTATTGTGTGATAATTTCATCATATGAGGTGATTACGAATATGAAAAAGAACAGATCATTAGCCGTTATTTTGACGGTTGTCGCAACATTTAGCCTATTTTTAGCTGGTTGTGGAAATTCTTCCAAAAAGAGTTCATCTAATAGCGACAGCGATAAGGCCAGCATGCAGAATCCCGTTAAGCATCAATCGGCCAAAGAAGCGTTGGTTTCCAACGACAATCTTTGGTATATGAACGGCTCAATTAACTATAAGAGTAAATCAGGCATCGACGCCTATAAGTTTGATAAGAAGAACAACACCGTCACCATTTACAGCGTTAATAAGATGTACAAGACCTACAGTCAGGCCAAGAAAGCTAATGATTTGGATAAACAGGGAACATTGAAGTATTCTTTCAAGAACGATTCTAAAGATCAACCAGTGATTTATATGAAGGGAAAGCTCTCAGATATCCCAATGGACCAGACTGTTTCCGTTAAGGACAAGGTTTCTGGAACGTACAAAGCAGCTAATTTGAAAGTTTCGGGTTATCAAGTTGTCCGCAATTTGGACGACGATCCCGCTAAACAAGTGTTGGTAACGCCTGCACAGTAAGTAGAGAGTGGTTTAAAAAGCAACTTGGCTTTTTATTCCTATATTGATAAAACCTGCGACAAACGGCTGATCCTCGCCATTTAAGCAAAAATTAGAATGATGCGGGTAGCTAATCGTTATTAACGGTTAGCTTTTTTATATTCTTATATGCGACTGGTAACAACACAATCCAACCAAAGTCCAGCAACGATTACCACGTCCGGTAATTTTATAATCCCTTATTCGTCTAAAAAGGAGTCCAAACAGGGCTCCTTTTTTGATATCATTTTAAGTAATATTGCAGGTTTACAAATAGAAAAAAGTGGTCTGATCTCACTTAAAAATGCTTGGTATCTTCAGTGGTCGACTAGCCAACAAATTTCCATAATAGGAATGCAGCAACCAAGTATAAAATAACGTTCACAACAAAAGTCCCTTGAATAACTGCCGCCCAGTTTGACCCAAAATGAGTGATAATCATCCCCATTATCGCTGTCCCAAACAGACCGCCAATTTGTTTGTTGGCGTTTAAGGTTGCACCGGCAATACTAGAATACTGATTACCAGCTGCCTGCATCAATAAAGTCGTACTGGCTGGCACAACCACCCCAATGCCAATACTCATGATGGCAAAGTTGAGGATGATTGCCCAGATTGGAATTGGATGAGCTAAGGATGAAACGCCTAACATCGCCATTGCACCAATTAGCGTCACGATCGTCGCACAGATTGCTAACTTTTGTGGGCCAATTTGGGTGGCATATTTGGTATAAAAGATATTACCAATGATGAGGACCGTCATCCCAGGTAGAATTAACAAACCAGCAACTAGCGATGACAAATGCAATGCCATCTGATAATAAAGGCCAAGAACCAGCACAATCCCATATAGCGACACATTGGTTAGAAAACCAACAAGATTAGTCGCCGTAAACTCTGGCTTTCTGAGTAAAATCTTTGGAATGATCGGTGCCGGACTATGGGTGACACGAATTATGAACCCAATTCCTAACAAGACAGCGGCAGCTAAGAACGCCAGAATTCGCCAACGCGCATAGCCAAATTGATTACCCTCGACCAGAAAAATCACTAAGCTGGAAATAACCAGAACCAGCAAAAAGTTACTTAAAACATCAATTTTTGCCCTTGAGTTTGGGGTGTCCCGCTGAACAGTCAGCAAAACATATGTAACGGTAATCAAGCCTAAGGGGACATTAATCAAAAACACGCTCCGCCAGCCAAAATATTGGATTAAGGTGCCGCCGATAAACGAACCAGTCCCAGTCGCCACCGAAATAATTGTCGTCCAGATGCCAAGCATTTTGGGAAATTCACCCGTATCCGAAAAGCTTCGGTAAAGAATTGCCATCGAGGCTGGCATAAATAACGCGGCACCTAATCCTTGAATAAACCGAAACCCGATCAAGAGATAAATATTGCCAGCCAACGAACAGCTGAGTGAGGCAATGACAAAGAGTAGCATTCCCGTCATCAACGTTTTCCGGGCGCCAAATTTGGTCGCTAAATTCCCCGCCAACAACAGGAACGTCCCAAGGGCTAGCGTGTAGGCATTAATAATCCAAACTGATTCACTAATCGACACCACTAGAAATTTCTTGATTTCCGGCACTGCTAAAACCACTCCGGTCGTAT
The DNA here is from genome assembly GCF_030361045.1 of Lentilactobacillus sp. TOM.63. Classification (NCBI taxonomy): domain Bacteria; kingdom Bacillati; phylum Bacillota; class Bacilli; order Lactobacillales; family Lactobacillaceae; genus Lentilactobacillus; species Lentilactobacillus sp. TOM.63. Next base: position 13,395 of record NZ_JAUCAP010000052.1, on the reverse strand, counting down.
CCAGAACCGCCATGACAAATCCTAATGATAAAACAACTAGCAGCGTTAATGGTCTGGCTTTCGTTGCCTTGATACCTTCATCCATAACTTGAATCCTCCTAATTTTTTTTGAACCAACAATCGTGGAAAAGAATCCGTGATTGTTGTAAAATAATAGTCATAATTGAGATAATAAATATCCCTAATTAATCTCAAAAAATCTCAATTAGCTATTCGAAACCATTGGGGATATCTTTTGTCTCTAATTAATAACTATTAATATAATTTTGCTAAAGGAGAATGTCAAGTGAAAATTTCGTCTGGTTTGGAGCAGAGCATCTACGTCTTATTAATTCTCTCAAGATTGCCTCAGGGTGCAGCCCTTAACTCGGCGGTCATCAGTGACCGTCTAAACGTTTCGCACTCCTATCTCAAAAAAATCATGAAATCTTTAGTTCATGAGGGACTGGTCAATTCAACTACAGGTAAAAATGGTGGTTTCTCCCTCTCACGACCAATTGATAAAATCAACTTATATCAAGTTTTTGGTGCAATTGAGGGAAAGGGCAGCATTTTTAACAGTCAGTACCTGATCAACGATTTTATTGAGGGCAAAGATGATGGCAACGAAAAAGAATGCGTGATTTCATCCGTAATGGATACGGTCGAAGAAAAACTCAGGACTTCATTAGAGTCGGTTCCGCTATCTCAGATAATGAGTAACATCAAGAAGACCTATGATGTCGGCCAACTGGATCAATGGATTACTGAAGTAACCAGTGGAACTGGAGTTAAGTAAGTAATTGAAATGATAATGGATTATAAAAAACGCGAGCCAAGATTGGTGTTAGCTCACGTTTTTTTAAATATTTATTCATGATCATATGAACCGAACAATAACTAAAAAGTCATTAGTCAGGTCCCTGATTATCCGGTATCATTAAAAAGCCGTCCGCCTTTTCTACAACTCATCATTTGTAGAAGGGAGGTGTTATTTAAGGCTTCCCTGTTAATCCAGTTATCCATCGCTATCTTGGCTGGCATTATTGTAACACTTTTCGCCAAATGGTTGAATAAACATTAGTTTTATGAAGGACGGCATATTTCAACCATTCTACATAAAAAAGGAACCCCTGACCGGGTTCCTTTTTGCGTATCTATGACTTCCCTTGTCATCTTGAATAATATCCAATAAAAGGCTAAGTGTCAAACAAGTTTACCTAGTTTTCATACTCAAAGTTCAAATCCTGCAACGTATTCATATTAACCAATACCGATTGAATATCATCGATCAGCGCCAGGGCAACCACAGCACCAGAGCCTTCACCGACTGCCATTCCTAACTGAAGTAACGGCTTTAAATCGAGATAATCCAGCACCCGTTGCGCCCCCTTTTCACCAGACAAATGAGAAGCAATCAGGTGACCAGTAATATCAGGATAAAAGGCTTTGGCCAACACCGCAGCGGCATCTGAAATGAAGCCATCCATAATGACCGGCACGCCGACTTCTGCCCCGGCAATCATCGTCCCCACTGTCGCCCCAATTTCAAAGCCGCCCACCTTGCTTAAGACGCCAAGTGGATCTGCTTTGTCTGGCCTGCGAGCAGTCAAAATATCTTTGATGACTTGCTTCTTGTGCTCAAACTGCTTCACCGAAATATCAGATCCCTTATCCACAATGTCATCGACCGGCAGTGCAAGCATCGTTGACACAATCGCCGATGATGCACTGGTATTGCCGAGACCAACTTCGCCTAGCAACAACAACTGGTTGCCGTCAGCGATTGCCTGCTTGGCATTGTCATAGCCGGTTTGAATTGACTTAACAGCATCTTGCCGACTCATCGCATCGCTTGTCAGCATGTTCTTGGTGCCGCGCTGAATCTTCTCGTTCACCATCTTGGTTGTCTGATAGCCCCCAGCCAGACCAATATCAAACACCTTGACTTCACAACGATTCCGCATTGCCAAGGCGTTCACGCAAGCGTGACCTTCCGCGACGTTCGCCGACAAAACGTTGGAAAGCGGTTCTGACGTCGCCGACACCGCCTCTGAAACAATCCCATGATCGGCACAGTATACCAAGCAGATCCGTTTATCAATTTTCAAATCAGTGGTTTCTTGAATCCCAGCCAACTTATCAGCCAATCGTTCCAGCTGGCCCAGTCCCTTAATTGGTTTGGACAAATTATCCAGCTTATCCTGCATCTCGGCCTGAGCCGCCTTAGAAATTGCGTGGAGTTGAATTTGATCAAATGGTTTTTGCATTTCGGTTGCCTTCTTCGTCAATAATTTAGTCATACAAGCTTAGTTTAACCAGGCCAGAAACCGATTACAATTGAAAAAAATCTCAGCTGCTGATAATGAACAATAATGTGCTATTTCATGCCCACTTACTCTGAAAAACACAAAAAAACACCACCCGAAGATCATTCAAGTGATGCCACAGTTAATTTTATCTTCATTAAGCCAATGAATCCCATGCTGGCAATTCAACTGGTGCTTGTTTGAGTAAGGCTTGCTGCTCTTGAGTCAGATACTTCTTGTGCACCACGACTTCATAAACATAGTCGTTCATCCAGTCGTCGCTCATGGTGAAGTAGCCTTTGACGCCGTTCTTGTCACCCCAAGAATTTTCAACCTTCCACTTGGTTGGCTTGCCGTCATCGTCCAAGTCCACCCCAGCTAAGGTCATTGCGTGGGACACCTCGGCTTGGTGATAGGCCAATCGGTTGGCCTTGTCCATTTCCAAGTTAGTTCCAAATAAGTCTGAGTAGCGATACAAATGACTATCCAAGTAACCTTTTTTACGATCCATTTGTTCCAAGACATCGTTGCCGAACCAAACTGTCTCACCGTCTTTAAGCTGAGCGATCGCGGCCTGCTTTAACGTTGCCATTGGCAGGTTCAAAAATTCGATCTGCTTGCCGCCGACCACGTTGTCCTCGCTGGGCATTGAATACAGTTTATTCAACGGCTTATCCGGCGAATTAGTGGCAACCACGTAATCATCTAAGTCAACACCAAAGTATTGGTCATAAAATTCCTGAGGCGTTAATCCCGAGATCTTGTGGTACTTTTTATCATCATCCAGATATTCAAAGTCAACAGTTGTTGGCGGCTCGCCAAACGAATAAGCGGTGATTCGATAGACTTCGCTCAACATCTGTTTACGGGCAGCCGCAATTTCTTTATCAGATTTCTGGGCATTCACCATGTCCCGTAACTTCATCCCGTCAATTCGCAGTTTGCGATTCATCACCGTGTCGAAAGCACCGGTATTTTCCACGTTACTGGTTTCTGGATACTGGCTCACCGGCATCACGCCGTACTTTTGAACCAAGGCAGCCGCCATTGCCCATTGACCGCCATCACCACCGGGGAGACTCAAATAAAAGTCAACTTCCCGATCATCGGCTGGCCGCGTTGCCGTTGCCAAAATGTGATCATAAAAAATGTTGGCTTCTTCGATCTTGTCCCAGAAGAACAAGTACTTTTGGGATAAGTTGAAGTCCTTGACCTTATACTTCTTCGCGAACCCATGCCGCAACGTGTTGACCAACGAAAACAGCCAGCAGCGGCCACTTTGTTTCTGATTGGTCACTGAACCAGTCTGCAAGTCAACGGAGAAGACTGGATCCAACCGAACTTCGGCGTCCGGATCCTGAGCAGTCTGGTTAATCCCGTTTTGCGTCACAATTCGGGACAGTAAATCGCTTTTAGGGGCCTGCTTAAAATCTGTGTGTAGTCGATCAAAATCTTGTTTATCTAACGAATTTGTTAATTGATCCATTGGAATGATCCTTTCTAAATATGATATTTTTGAAACTTGTCATTATGATATAGGTTGATTACCAATCATGCTGACAGGATGAATTTGCAGTCATAGATAAGTACATATTAATTTTAATAGTATTCAAAATATAGTATAATACCATTGTATCCAATCTAAGAATAAAATACGTCATCAAAAGGAAGTGGCACTCATGGCTATCAAAGAAAAGCCAAAGAAAAAGATTCAGGTTAATATTGACAGAGATATTGCCAACCAGGCCGAACAGGTTTTTAATGAAATCGGCCTTAATCAAACCAGTGCGCTAACTGCGTTTTACAAAAAGGTGATTGCCGAGGGCGGGATGCCGTTTGATTTAAAAATGACTGACACCCAAAAAGCGACCCTATCCATTCTTAACAATACCAAAGATACGCCAATGCATACCTTTAAAGATGCAAAGGAAGTTCAGAAATGGCTGGATAATCCGGATGAAGACTAATGATATTGTCAGTTTATACGTCAGTTTTGTTGAAACGGGTAGTGGCAAGAAAAGGCCTGTTCTTGTGAGAACCATCAATGACAAGTACATTCAAGCCTTCAAAATTACGACAAAGTATCACAATAAGTCCCCTCACATTCAGCGTCAATATTTTCATATCCATGACTGGCGTCAAGCTGGTCTGTACAAGGAGTCATGGGTTGATATTGGTCAAATTTTGAATTTCCCAAAAATCGGGTTAACTTTTAAGACTATTGGTCGTTTATCTAATCAAGATATCCTAAACCTTGACACGTTTATCAAAAATTTCAAGTTAAGCTCTCATAAAGATGAGTTGTGAAGCCCAAGGATGAAGCAAATTGTCATAATTTGTTTCATCCTTTTTGGTCTCCAAAACTTGTTATTCTGACGAAACTACCTAGATTCGTTTCCTTAACTTAGGAGTCACCAAGTAAGCAATCACCGCACCCACCAGTCCTTGAATCAGGTTAGTGCCAATGCCGACAAGCCCGGCGTACATCGTATACAGAACCGAATCGGCCACAAAATAGCCGATGACCATGATCACAATTCCAACACTGACTGCGATTAATTTGGTCCATTTCTTATCGGTATTTTTTCCCGCGATCAGGCCAACGATCAGCCCTTCTGCACCGTGAACGATCAGTGAGAACCACATATACTGGCCATATCCGGAAATCAGGTCCAGTAGAAAACCACTGGCACCACCGACAACTCCACCAACTCTCGGTCCAAGTAGCAGGGCACTAATAAAAATTCCGGCATCACATAAGTTGACATTACCGTGGGTCATTGGAACAGGAATGATAAAGAAGCGACTAATCGCAACCGTCACCGCAATGAACATCGCTGTTAGGACTACCTTAAAAATATCTGTGCTTACCTTGCCGCCAACACTTTTTCGATCCATCAACTCATTCCTCCTAATATGTCATCTTCTTTGTTTGCTGATGTAAACTCGTACTTTGCGCGTTCGCCGCCAATCAATTTTGGCCGAGACGCTAAACAAACCACGTTGGCTGCACCCACCTGGCGGTGACTCATTCGGATTGGAATTTGAACATACTTGACGTGCATCCCAATTTCTGTGCCACCAATATCGATGCCACCAAATGCAGTAATATGTTCAACCTCAACTGGATCGCGCATCTTTTCGTACGCCGCTACTTGCGTTCCCCCGCCGGCATGCATGGCCGGAACCACGGACACAATTTCCAAGTCATGCTTTTCGGCAACTGACCGCTCAACCAATAAGGCGCGATTGATGTGTTCGCAGCCCTGAATGGCAAGGTTGATGTGCCGGGGAACCAAGAACTTGTTTAAGGTGTCCACAAATGCATTGCCAACATCTAACCGAGAATTCGTCCCTTTCCAGTCACCACTAATCTCACTGGTGCTGCAGCCCACAACAAACAACCCATTTTCTGGAAATTTCACCTTATCAAAATATTCAGTCAACACGGTGCCCAAATCATCTTTAATCGTTTGGAGTAACATATTGTCACACTTCTTCCCTATTTTGGCCGAGCGTAAATCTGGCAACATCATACAACGTTTTGGTTAAATCTAGTCCATATTTTCGATCACTTGTCGGTCGATGATTGGTTTGGACAACCGCTTCGTAAGTTCCGAAGACCGCCCGTTTTACAGCAGCTTCGAAGTTCATTTCAAAGTTCAGGTAGCCACCTAGCAACGCCGCAAACAGATCACCGGTCCCATAAAAGTGACCTGGCAGGATCGGTGAGCTGATCCAAATGAGTTTGCCTTCCTTCAAAAAGCAGCTGCCAATCCCACCATCCCGTTTAACCCCGGTGATAATCACCGTGGCCTTGGTATCACAGGCGTGAATTGCGGCGATCAATTGGTCATCGGTTGATTGTTCCGTTGGGTTGGTTCCGCTCAAAAGCCCTAATTCGGTGACGTTAGGGGTGATTACGGTTGCAATCCTGACCAGTTGCTTGATCGCATTAAGATAATCCGCATCAAAGCCAGCGTACATTTCGCCCCGGTCACCCATTACCGGATCAATCAGAATCCGTTTTAAATTCAATTGAGTCAGGTGATCAGCCAGTTGGCGACACGTTTGAGTCTTACCAACATAGCCAATCACCGTGGATCCAATATTCAAGTCTGTCAAATGATCCCAATGTTTGAAAGCCTTGGTCATCCATTCATCCAGGTTCAGAATAGCAGGCTTACCAAATCCTTCACTTTGAGTCGATAAAATCTCAGTTGGCACGGCCACTGTTTGAATCCCAAACGCGGCAAATGTTGAAATAGCAGCAGTTATTGACATTCTCCCAACCGCAGAAAAGTCCTCAGCAACCAACAATTTTGAATCAAAGATACTATCACTCCTTCAGCGAAACCTATTACGAACAATTGTACCGCATTTGCGGGCGGAAATTAACGGTTTACACATTATCCTCTCATAAGCACAGGTTAAGTATACCAAGTTGAGTAGTAGTTACCAATTCTTTTTTGAGTAAGTGATCGATTTTCAAAAGAAGTAGAAATAGATCCGTCTCAAGTAGCAAAAGTCCGTCTCTGCCTCACTCAATTTTGGTGTAACAAAATTCGTTTACTTCTTGCCCTCTTTCACATTAAAAGGTATGCTTTTATTAATATATTTCTCATAATTTATGATAGGAGTGATATGATGCTCGCCTGGATTAGCCTGCAACACAGCATCATCGAGATCCAAGCACTTCAGTTAACCGTTTTCTAATTCAATAAACTGGAGTGCATTAAAATGAAAATTAACTATCCGACTAACATTGCCAAAGGCTACACATACAGCTTTTTATCCTGGTTCGGGATTACCGGCCTGTGGGTCATGTATCTGCAGACTAAGGGCCTCAGCCTGGTTGAAATCGGCTTATGTGAGAGCATCTTTCACGTTGCCAGCTTTATCTTTGAAGTCCCTTCCGGCGTGTTAGCCGACCGCTTTTCGTACCGCTTCGATCTATTTTGGGGACGGGTCGCAGCGATTGTTTCCGCTTTGATCATGCTGCTTGGCCAAAATTTCTGGTTATTTGCCGTAGGATTTGTGCTGAACGCGTTATCGTATAATTTGCAATCGGGTACCATTGACGCCTTGCTTTATGATTCGCTAATCCCAGCCAAGTTGGCCGACAAGTATCCCAAAGTCGCCAGCAACGTTGACATTGTGATTGAATTTGCCGACACAGCGGGCATTGTGATTGCTGGATTCTTAGTCCATTGGTATTTTGAGCTAACCTATGTCATTTCAATCTTCGCGAGTTTCTTCGGTATCATCACCGTTCTCCTATTTAAGGAGCCTAGGATCACGAAACCAAAAGCAACTGCCGATCAACCGACCATCAAATCAATTGTGACCACTTCATGGCAGGTTTTAAAACACAATCACCAGCTGCGAAACTTGATGTTGTTTGATGCCTTCTTTGCCAGTATTTGTACGACCTACTACTATTATTTTCAGTCGTTAATGGAAACTGATTCTTTTTCTGGCTGGATGATCTCCGCATTGATGATTCTATCAGCGCTGATTAACATCGCGGGCATTCGAGTGACGCCTCAGATTCAGGCTCATTTTTCCAAACGCTCGTTAATCCTACTGTTAAGCTTGAGTCTGGTCGTTCTATTACTGTTGAGCTGGATTAACTCGACACCGCTATTGGTAGAGGTATTCTTGCTGTCACAACTATTAGGTGCCCTGATCACTCCAATCTTCAGCGATTATTACAATACCATGATTGCCTCTGAACAACGGGCCACCCTACTAAGTGTCGCGAGTGTCCTCTTCTCGATGGCGATGATTGTCATATTCCCAGCAATGGGCTGGTTAATCCAAAATCATGGTTTTTCAGCTGCGTTTGGCTTAATCGGCGTGGGTATGCTGATTATTTTAGTGCTGATGCAAAAGTCTTTCCGAACAAATTAAATATCGAAACTGGGATTCGGTATCCTGATCCTGGCACTTAAGCCAAAAGTCGCGTCATCAGTCCGATCTGGGAATGATGACGCGACTTGTTTGTTTAGTGGCAGAGATTAATAATTTATCACTTTTTCGGTTCCAACATGATAATGATTGAAATCATTTTCACTTTGGCTTATTTGTTTTCAAGTAGTGCCTTACCTTTGGCGTAGTTAACTTGCCGTTCACTCTCTGGCATCATACTGCCACCAGTTGCCCAAACGATATGAGTAGCATTAGCGGAATTAAAGGCTGGCACGTGGTCAATCAATGGCTCGATTGCTGTAAATCCAGCAGCTGCGGAAGGCTCAACCGTAATTTCTTGTGTATCGGTAAGCTGGGTGACGTAGCGGTAGATGGTCGGATCTTCAAAAGTTGCGCAACCAAACAGCAATGTCCGCATCACTTTACCAGCCAATCGCGATGGTCGGCCAACTGCCAACCCGTCGGCCGCAGTGAGGCCATCCAACCCAATATCATAAACGGAAATCTGATTATTGAGTCCGGTCATCATCCCCAATGTAACCGATGGTACGTGGGTCGGTTCGCAAAAGATGGCGTGAATATATGGACCAATAATCGTCTTTAGCCCAAACGTCACCCCACTGGGACTGTCGCCAACCCCAGCTGGCAGGTAAACCAAAACCGGATGGGTGCGGTCAACTTTGATATGACGCTGCTTAAATTGTTCCTGCAGCCGAACTGCGGCGACAGAATAGCCTAAGAACAGGTCAGTAGAACCTTCGTCATCAATAAAATGAACGGTTGGGTCTTTTTGGGCTGCGGTCCTGGCAATCGACATAACTTCAGAAAAGTTGGTTTGATACTCCATCACCGTAACCCCGTTGGCCCGCAACTTATCTTTCTTCCACTGTTTGGCGTCATGGGACATATAGACGGTGGTCTTGAAACCAAAAGTAGCGGCCATGATGCCGACACTGAGCGCCAGATTCCCAGTCGAAGCTACGGCGATTCCGTAGTGAGCAAAGAGTTGCTTATACTGGTCAGTGGCCAGAATACTGTAATCATCCATGTAGGCCAAGTCTGTATGTGCCATCGCAACCTCTTCAGCAAACTTCAGCACTTCATAAATCCCACCACGAGATTTGATGGAACCCGAAATCGGTAGTTCATTATCAGCCTTCAAATATAATTTGCCAGTTAAAGACTGATGATGATCCGCATTCCACTGTGCCTTCATCTGATCTAGTTCGATTAACGGTGACTCAATCACCCCATGCATACTGGCAGTTTCTGGGAATACCCGTTCCAAATAGGGTGCAAACCGTTCCCAGCGAGCTACCGCATCAAAAATATCGGCCTTGCTAAATGGCAGCTCAGCCCGCTGCCCATAATCTGGATTCTGCCAAAAAATGGGTTCTTGTGAAATCAATTGACTAATTTGTGGATGCTTTGTCACTAAAGATTGCTCAATTGTCATCGCTATCGTCCCCTGTAGTTCAATGTTTTAGGAATAGTATAGTGCTTAAAGCTTCCAACTGAGTGAGAGTTAAATTAAACTTTGTTAATTATTAAACATGCTACCAAAGCGGTGTGAATCACCTCACCCACTAAAAGCCTTGGGCCGCTTGTTGAATTGCTTGTGGCACCGTAAATTTTTTGACCTTGTTGATGTGATGATACGTGCCAGTTACCTTTTCAGTCACCGATTTCTTAGTGAGTTTGTCCCGATACTTCATTGAAATAAACGTTTTGGTGGGCAGTGACGTTTTTTTATTGAGGGTGTACCGATACTCGAAATGGGTAATCCGAACGTTTTTCAATGTCTTGTTGGCCTGCTTGCCAGCCTCAGAGACAATGATCTGTTTAGCTGCCTTCACCCCAGCTGGATTGACGCCTTTATATGAAAGTGTGTAGGTCTGGTCACGCTCTTTGAGTTTCAAATCTGATTTGAGATGCGTCAGGACGGCTGCGTTACCAGAAGCCGTCAATTGGCGTTTAAGTTGCTTGACCAATTCACTCTTCTGATTAACTTTGCCTTTATACCAAGTGTTTTCAGACTTCATATACATATTGTTCTGATCAAAATAGTAATGATCAACCAACTTACCACCGTTGCCCAGCGTGACCTTCATGATCATGGGGTTCAAGTGAAATTGACCGGAAACCAGGCCCGTGGTTGCCTGACCCTTATGGATCGTTTTGATAACTAAGCGAGAGCGACCACTTTTAACTGACTTAACCGCCTTGATCGCCTTTTGAGCAATTTGGGTGGCACTTGGTTGATGATTAGCCTTCTTGGAACTACAGCCGGCTGTCAGGATGCCGAGGACAGCAACCGCCAAAACAACGAATTTTTTCATTTGGATCCCCCCAATAGTGATTATTTCTTTCATAATAGCATAGTCCAGAAGCAGGCGATACACATCGTCAGTTGGCTTTCATTGTTTCTTTACCGATTTGTTAATGCAAGTGCCAAACTGCTGATCTTAGTCAGTTAATCAAAATAAGGATGGTCATTAGTCTGCAAAGTGTTTATAAATGCAACTTAGCTTGCCATTCTTATATTGATAAAACTTGCGACAAACGGCTGATCCCAGCCATTTAAGCCAAAAAAGTAATGCATTCCAAAACCAGAACGCATTACTTTTTTCACTTAAATTCTGGGATCAAATCGCCTTTCGTCCCAATCTCATGATTGTTAAAAGTCATCAAAGAATCAATGGGTTATCCCGGATTAACCGTCGCCCAGAGAAACGCGTAGCCACAGACTAAGACAATTAATGGCAACCAATGGGCCAATAATACCTTTTTGGTAATTTTAGACCATCTATGGAAGTAGTAAACACTCCGACTGGATTTGACCCGCTCGATAATTTGAAACGCGGTAATCGTCGCACAATAGACCAATAAGGCATACACTAATATGAACGCAAAATCGGCCCCAATCCCAACTATACTACTGCCCATCGCGATAAACACAAGCTGCCAGATATAGGTAACCAACAAGCCAAAATAGACTAGGTTGGGAATCAAGATTGCAAAGCGGTATGGAATTAGTGAGAAAGCCACGTAAACAACCAACAACAGGATCCCTCGCAGCAACCCTTGTAAGATCCGACCGTCATTTCTCATAAATGTCACAGTAAGTGGCTGGGCTTTATATGTCATGGCACAGAAGACAATTGCTAAGGCCGCCCAGATGGCTAAAAATATGTAAGTTGATCGGTGTAATTTGAGGTTGGCTAACACGATAAAACTCCTTTGAAATAATGTGGGCCGACTATCTTTGCGGCTGTCCCTACTTATTTTACCAGATTATCAGTGCGCCCAAGTGATAAATTTTGAAAATCACCCTTACCCGGTCATACCATCTTGCTTAATATATGCATCAACGAGATTGTCTGTCCGTTGGGCTTCCAGAAACTCAGCCGGCGTTCCCATAAACCGAATTTTGCCATTCTCTAGAAATAGCAAATTATAATCATCGCTCGTAATATTCTGAAATTGGTGAGAAGTCATGATGACCTTCTTGCCTTGTTGATTCAACTCTCGAATTTTACTAATGGCGCGGTTCGCCATTTTTGGATCCAAGCCACTTTCTGGTTCGTCAAAAAGATAAAGTTCGCGATTCAAACGGGAAATGATGTCGATAATCACCAACCGTTTCTGGCCACCGGAAAGTTTGCCAAATTTAGTATTTGCAACTTTTGCCAGGCCATCCGGCAGATCGTCAATCGCAAATTTGTGGTTCGTGTTTTCGATTGCCATCACCATTTTGAATGTTTGAAACACGGTTGCTTCAGCCATGAAAGGAACCCCTTGCAGCTGATAAGCAATTTGCTTGAAATCCGGAAACCCAATGAAGTTTTCGGCGGGTCGCGGATTAACCGTTGAAATGAAATCTAATAACGTCGTCTTACCCGCACCATTTGGGCCCAGCAAAACGTTTACCTTGTCATCCGCAAAGTTTGCATTCAAATCATCGTATAATTGTCTGCCATCAGGTAACTGATAGCTGAAATGTGTAATTTCCATCCTATTTCTCCTTCAAGCCCGACTGGTAGATGAGTTGAGGCTCATGCGCGAGATAACCACGTTGCTCACAATCGTGTAAACCACCGCCACCACAGCCAACATCACTAAATAACTGACATGATGAGAAACCCCGGGAATCATCAGGATGTATGCTCTGATAATGAAGTTACCAGGATTGATCGCAGCCAAGACTGTATTTAAGGCAAATGACCCAGTCGAAATATAAGCCAAGGCCAACCCTAAAAAGATGTAGCCCGTCATCAAGGCGCCCATCGTTTGGACCTTAACCGGGGCAAGAAGAATCAGACTGGTGAAAAATGAAACAATTGGAATAATCAGGAAGTTGGCCAGCCAAGTCAGCGCCATAAATTCGATAACAGCTGGATCGACTCGATAAACAAGCGCCGCCACCACATCAAAGATTAAAATTTCAGCTTGAATAATAAAGATCTGGGGAATTAAGTTGGCATAGTAAATCAGCCGTTTATCACCGGCGATAAAGGTAAACATCTTCAAAAAGTTATTCTCCCGCATTGTGACGATTGCGGAAGTAATTTGGTTGATGACGCCCACCAGGACCATGTACGTCCAAAAGCCCGGAATCACATCGTAAAAATTGCGAACCGAATGAACGCTATTAGCGGTGAACGCATTGAACAGAAAATAAACTGTCGGAAATAACAAGGTGAATAGAAAAATTGCTTTGTCACTCAAAACAATATTGGTCTCGAACTTACTAAGCGCATAGAGCTTTTTAATCATGAATGTTTCCTTTCTTTGCCACAGCCAGATTAGAACATGAAAAGTTAGTGTGATCTGTATTTAACATGTTATCACCCCCCCATTTGGGGTCAATCACCATTTCTTATAATCTTAAATGCTTATTAGAAAAAATCAATAGCAAATCAGCAGCTGAGCCATCAACCAATTCCTGCTGATGCTGGCCATTTTGACAAAGAGTAGCTCAGACATCAGTCCGCCAAGTGTTCTTATATGTAGTTTGGCTTTCCATCTTTATATTGATAAAGCTTGCAACAAACGACTACCCCTTTTATTTAAGCCAAAAAAGTAATGCATTTCAAAACTGAAGTGAACCCCAATAGTTGGAGATAATATTTAATAATTTTTAGGCACATAACTGGTCGTTGTGAATCCGGTATTC
>NZ_JAUCAP010000051.1:0-18434 GCF_030361045.1 Lentilactobacillus sp. TOM.63 | reverse complement strand
CAAAAAGAGCCCTAATCACAAAGTGATTAGAACTCGAATTTAGTTTCACCAACAACAGTTGACGAAGAGCCAAAATATAAGGGCATCCCTACCAATAATCCCAAAATCAGGATTATTGGTAGGGATGCCCTTATATTACCGCACCTAAGCGTTTCGCTCCGCACACTAACTATTTTCATCCAAACTCACAAACGTATTATAATTCAAATACTTATAATGAATTCGCATATTTGAAACCTCAAACGGCGTTCCATCATCCAAGAAGAAAATGCCTTCCATGACTCCAACCGGTTCTATCGGCTTTAATGCCAATAACTTTTGGTCCTCTTCACTTGAAGGATCTGCCGTAATTGTCATAAATGACTTCGTAACCGACTTGCCAGTTGTATCTTCAAAATAGTTAAAGATTGAACCTTCCACTCTTTCGCTGTTCAACTCTGGGGCTACCCTGATGGGGATATAGCCCATTTCAATCATGAACGGCTGATTATCGAATGATCGTAATCGCTTAATTTGATAGACAAACTCGCCCGGATCCAAAAACAATTCTGTCTGCAATTCCTCGCTAGCTGGAATGACCTTAAAATCCAGCAGTTTGATTTGGGGGACCTTACCATTGCTCTTAAAGCTGTCCGTAACGCCCAAATTTGATCCTTCATATTGAAAGATGGTCTGATTCTTCTGATACAGTGGGTTAATAAAAGTGCCGGATCCCCGCTTCTTAAAGATAATCCCTTGATTTGCTAAAACATTTAAGGCCCGCTTAATCGAACTTCTGCTGACACCATAAGATTCACTCAGGCTGCGCTCATCAGGTAATCGTTTGGATTCGAATTCATTGGCCTGAATCCTATCCTTTAAGTCTTTCATGATGGTGCGATACACTAAATCAGTCATTGCTGCTCCTTATAAATCGTCCAATTGATCTGTTATCTTAAGAGTATAACAGATAATTTCAATCTGTTCAGACAGAATTCGATATTCTGATGTGATAAACTATTCGTGAGGTGGGTCTAAAATGGCAAAAAAGAAAAATAAAAAAGTTCACAAAACATTAGTCGAACAAATTCTGGATAAGCATCAAATTCCGTTTGTGCAGATGGAATTTCCAACTCGCAAAGAGGGCGATGTTGAACAGATCAGCGTGGACCACGTTGATCAAAATGAGCACCAAATTTTTAAAACCCTCGTGTTAGAGGGTAAGAAAACTGGGCCAGTTGTTGGGGTTGTCCCCGTTGACGAACATCTTGACGAAAAAAAGCTCGCCAAAGTTTCTGGCAATAAGAAAGTCAACATGGTTCCACTCAAGGATCTACTCAAAACAACCGGTTATCAGCACGGTGCCAACACCCCAATTGGTATTTGGGAAAAATTTCACTATCCAATTTACATTGACCAAGAAGCCAAAGAAATGGGTGAAATCATTGTTTCATCCGGTCAAATTGGTCGTTCTGTCAAAGTTGATGCTCAGCAACTGGTGAATTTAGTTGGCGGTAAATTTGCTGACATAAAGGAATAGCCCATGATCAATGCAATTTTAATCAATATTTGTTTGGTACTCGGATTATTGATCGGAGTACCATTTCTTTTTATATATCTGCTTTCAGCAATTAATCGCAACACTAAACAACAGATCGCCAATCATTTTAGGACTGCTGGACAGCTTGGTTTCGGCTTTCTTGGTGTCATCATTCATGAAGCCAGCCACCTACTCATGGCACTGGTTTTCGGTCATCACATCGATCAATTTCGGTTAATTCGTATTCCTACTAGTGATAATCCAGCATTGGGGTACGTTCATCATACGTGGAACCAGCGTAACTTTTATCAAAATATGGGCAACCTGTTTATTGGGGTTGCTCCCATATTTGGATGTTGCTTGGCAACTTTAGGGCTTGCAAGCTACACAATTCCAGAAGTTTACCAATCGCTCATCGCCGCGACCCAACAGTCATTCAATCAAATGAACTTTACCCTGCCAGAATTCAGCTGGATCTCAATGCCAGTCTTTCTTATCATTGCAGCTAACATTTGTATTGGCGGCTTTGACCTCAGCCCAGCCGATTACGAAAATGCTAGCCAGGGGATTTTGCAGGCAGTCATTTTCCTAGTTGGCTTGACAATTATTATTTCGATCACACCATTAGAAGCGGGATTTTCTGCACTGCTGAGCCACTTTACGATGATTGTCCTGGTTATTTCATTATTTAATCTGTTAATTTCAAGCTTAATGAATGTCATTTTCCGGATCATTTAGTCCCGTTCCATTCATCGACAAACTCATTGACAAAGGCTTTCATGATTTGTTGGCGATGCTCCGCAATTTGTTTGGCAGTCGGCGTGTTCATTTGATCTTTGAGTTTAAATAATTTTTCGTAAAAATGGTTAATAATCGTTCCCTGCTTGCGATACTCAGCTTTATCCATATCTTTTCGCGGCATCATTCGTGGATTATACATTATTTCGCCAAAATGACCGCCAAAGTAAAACGTGCGGGCAATCCCAATTGCCCCAATGGCGTCCAAACGATCGGCATCCTGCACGATTTGGCCTTCCAGTGATAATTGATGATGCGTTTTCAAATTAGCACTGTAGGACATGTTATCAATAATTTCAAACACTTTTTTAATAAATGGGTCATCGTAACCGACATTCTTGAGCTGGGTAACAATTGCCTGCCGTTTAGCCTCAGGGTTGGTAGTCACTTTGTCATCACTCACATCATGTAAATAGGCAGCAATCACCACCAGCGATTCATCGGCATCCTCACCCTTTAAAATGAGCTTGGTCAAACTCACCACCCGCTCAATATGCGTGTAGTCGTGACCGGTGGTTTCGTAACCAAGCTGTTGTTGAACGAATTCTCTGATTTGTCTTAATCCGGATATCATGTGTTTGCTCCCTTGTTTGCTGTTATCGTCATTTCATTATAACCTATTTTTTGAAAAGTGGATTTCCCGTCATCTGAATAAATGAATTACTCAAAAGTCAGACTGTCCTTGGATTTTTTGGCATAAACATTTTAAATCGTTTTTCTCTATTTATTTGAAGCAAGTTGGTCATCCCATTACAAGTGCCCTCTAGCGTTCTTAATCCCTACCCACACAAAATGACCAATGGTGAACAAGAAACGTCCATCATTGGTCATTTTGGTTGGTGCCCGGGGATCATCCGGATTATCACAATATTACGGAAACCAGATTGAAGACTATTGTATTTATTTCTCAATCATCTGGAATGAACGCGTTCCGACAAAACTGATCCTACTATATATAAACAACGTCTCCAACAATGAACAAGGACCGTTCGTTATTGGAGACGTTGTTTATGCTCCGGGATCAACCCGGCTTAGTCACGCTCTACATTTGTTCCATCATAATCATCAATCATAATCTGCTTGAGATCAGCAATTAATGGTTCCTTTGGATTAGCTGTGGTGCATTGATCTTCGTATGCGAGTGTTGCCAGGCGGTCCAATGATGCTTCGAACTTGGCTTTGTCAACGCCTTGAGCCTTTAAGCTCAAAGTGACACCTACTGAATGAGCCAATTCGATAAACTTCTGAACTAATCCTTCGATCAATTCTTCATCATTTTTCCCTTGAATACCAATGTATCGAGCAATATCGGCATAGTCTTTGTTAGCCCGGAAATACCCGTACTTAGGCCATGCGGCAATCTTTTCAGGCAACTTGGCATTGAAGCGGATTACATGTGGTACCGTGATTGCAATTGCAATTCCGTGGGTAATGCCAAATTCACCACCGAGTTTGTGAGCAACTGAATGAGTGATTCCTAGGAAGGCATTTCCAAAGGCCATCCCTGCTAAAGTAGCTGCATTGTGCATTTCTTCACGGGCGTGAGTGTCACCATTGTATGACTTGGTTAAGTTCTCAAATACCAGCTTGATTGCTTGCAATGACAATGGTCGAGTGTAATCGGAAGCCATTGTTGAAACATACGATTCAATTCCATGGCAAAGGGTGTCAAGACCTGATGCAGCAACGGTTCCCTTTGGTACAGTTTCAACAAATTGTGGGTCAACGATGGCAACATCTGGTGTCAAGGCATAGTCGGCCAGTGGGTACTTAACATGAGTCTTTGAATCTGTGATAACCGCGAATGGGGTAACTTCCGAACCAGTCCCCGAAGTGGTTGGAATGGCAATCATTTGCGCCTTACGAGGCTTCTGGAAACGATATGCCCGTTTTCTGATATCGATAAACTTTTGCTTGGCACCGAAGAAACTTGTCTTAGGGTCTTCGTAGAACAGCCACATATTCTTTGCAGCATCAAGTGGTGACCCACCCCCCAAGGCAATAATGGTATCTGGCTTGAAAAGGCGCATTTGGGCAACCCCTTTTTCAACCGTATCAGTTGTTGGGTCAGGTTCAACATCTGAGAACAACGAATATTGGATTTCATTAGGACGACGTTTCAGTTCATCAAGAACCTTATCAACGTAACCGTGTTCGACCATTCCTGGTGTGGTTACGATGAATACTTTGTTGATGCCTGGCATGTCATCAAGGTATCTGATAGAAGTCTTTTCGAAGTAAACCCGTGGTAACTTAATCCATTGCATATTATTTCGTCTCTTTGCGATAGTTTTGATGTTCAATAAGTCGTAATCGGTCACATTGTGAGAAATTGAGTTTGCTCCCCACGAACCAGTTCCCAATGTCAATGATGGCGTCATTTCATTATATAGATTACCTAATCCGCCAAGACTGGTTGGCGTATTAACAAGCACTCTGGCAGCCTTCATCTTGATACCAAACTTAAGTGCCAAGTCGTCATCAAGAGTTTGAATGCCTGCGGTATGACCAAGACCACCAAAGTTGAGCAATCGTTCACAAATATCGAAGGCATCTTCTTGAGCCTTCGCACGATAAATGCTGATGACTGGGCAAAGCTTTTCGGCTGATAATGGTTCCTTAGGGCCAACTTCAGTTACTTCCGCAGCCAAAATCTTTGTATTGTCTGGTACTTTGATATCGGCTAGTTCAGCGATTGCTTTAGCAGACTTACCAGGAATTGGACCGCGAACACTAACACGTTGTGGATCAAACATAGTATCAGCAAGCTTCTTTTGTTCCTTCTTTGGAACGAAGTAAACGCCATTTTTAACTAACTCGGCTTTAACCTGTTCATAGATCTCAGTATCAATAACAGCACTGTTTTCAGTCGCACAGATCATCCCGTTATCAAAGGTCTTTGAAAGAACCAAATCGTTCACTGCCCGTAAAATATTGGCCGTTTTTTCAATATAAACAGGACCATTACCAGGACCAACACCAAGGGCTGGTTTACCAGTAGAATAAGCGGCCTTCACCATGCCGGGACCACCAGTAGCTAAAGTACTGGCAACTCCTGGATTATTAATTAATTTATCAGTTGCTTCAATACTTGGTTCGGTGATCCATTGGATACAACCCTCCGGAGCGCCGGCGGCAATTGCAGCATCGCGAACAACTTTGGCTGCTGCAATTGATGATTTCAATGCTTGGGGATGGAAACTAAAGATAATTGGGTTTCGGGTTTTCATCGAGATAATTGATTTAAACAATGCAGTTGAAGTTGGGTTGGTTACAGGTGTGATTCCTGCAAGGACACCGAGGGGTTCAGCGACAGTAATTAACTGACGCTCCTTATCATCCTTGATAACGCCGACAGTCTTATGATTACGGATGCTGTGCCAGATCTCTTCGGTAGCATACATATTCTTAATTGCTTTGTCTTCAGCAACCCCACGGCCGGTTTCGTCATAAGCCATCTGAGCTAATTCCATGTGCTTATCTTGACCAGCCATCACCATTTCGTGAGTGATGTGATCAACTTTCTCTTGATCAAATGAGTCCATGATTTTAAGTGCTTTTTGCGCCTTTGAAACTAAACCGTTAATCATTGTATCAACGTCAGTCTTGCCTTCAGTTTTTGGTGCTTTCTTTTCTGCTACTTTGTTTTCAATCATTGCTTGCCTCCAATGAAAATATGTTTGTTATCAATTTCACAATTACAATACTATCACAATTTTTTGAATTGTAAATAGTTTTGTTCAAAAAATCACAAAAGTTTTCAGTAAGCGTCGAATCCCTGTGACATCAAGGTAAACAAAAGGAGGAGCTTATAATTCAGTCCCCTCCTTAATGAAAACGATTACAGAAATTACCATGTGAACGCTTTCGCTACTTCTCGATTTTAGTTAAAGGTTTTTCAATAATTTCCAACAGTTTTTCTGATTGAACTCGATCAATGATGACATTTACAGCAACTTGCATTAATTTATCGTTCAAATTTTTTTCTTCAATCGCCCGGCCGTTATTTCTGCCATCGATGTTCTTAAACGAGAACATGAGCCGTTTAACGAAACGATCATAAGCTTGCTGCGGATAAATATTGGCGGTTACTTGATCAATCCCATGACGAATGGTTGCCAGTGAAAAGGCTGGCTTCAATAAGCTAATTAAAATCACGTCCGCAATCTGCATGGTTTGATATTTTTTCTTGACGGGTGCCATGATCGCCTTGTGCTTGACGTAATTATTAATCATCGCTGGCGTCACTTGATCAATTCCAATCGGTCCCAGTGTGTCATTCACCAGAGCAGTCACCTGATCCATGTACAGCGAGAAATTAGGTAATTCTGACCACAATGGCAACTCCACCTTCTTTAGTTTCTGTTCCCATTGTTCATATTGTTCTGCATCGTAGCTCATGAAATCACTCCCTTGGTTTTATTATACCATATTATCTAGTTTCAAAGACTATCTAGAAGCAAATAAAAAACAAGCTTTGCTAAATGGTAACCTGCTAAGCTTGCTTAACCAAAACTGGCCTGAACTGCGCCGCCAACATTACGATCTCTTTTTCCGAGCTCTTCGCTTTTCCCGTTGCGTTAGGAAGGTTGAAATGACCCCTTGTAAGAACATATACAGTGGGTAGGCCGTTGCAATCAGCGGAACCGCGTACAGCCAAATATCCTTATCAAAGAATGAAACCAGGGAGAATATGTTGTTGAAGAAGACAATGATGGCTAAAAATGCGGCAAGAACAAGTACGTCCATCCCCACTTTAAGCCGATTCAACGGACGTGAAACCATCACCAACGCCAACCAGCAAATGGCCCCCGTCAAAAGGACGCAGAGTGTTGAAGTAAATTCATACTGCAGGCCAAAGAATGACCCAACAATTTCAATCACCAAAATATAGCCAACAATACAAATTGCGGCTGGCGTCGAAATAATCAGCACTTGTTTCATAAATTGATTCGTAATTCTGGAAAAATTAGGCTCCAGCGCCAGGAAGAAGGATGGAATGCCGACCATGAGTGACGTAATCGGGGTCAGCTGAATTGGTTCAAACGGATAGCCCATCGTCATGAACAGGAAAATAAACGAGAGCGCAACGGAATACATTGTCTTGATGAGATACATTGAGGCAACCCGTTCAATGTTATTAATGACCCGTCGGCCTTCCTTCAGCACATCAATCATTGCATCAAAATTAGAATTGATCAACACAAAGTCAGCGATACTCTTCGTACTTTCGCTCCCGGAAGCCATTGCAATCCCACAATCAGCTTGGCGAAGTGCCAGCAGGTCGTTAACACCGTCACCAGTCATCGCAACCGTATGTTTTTGGGCTTGCAGAGCACTAATTAATCGCTTCTTCTGGTCAGGCGTTACCCGGCCGAACACCGTATTTTCTTGAGCGATTTTGCCAAAATCATCCTCAGCGTGAACAGTCGACATGTCAATTGCGTGTTCAGCATTCCGAATATCTGCGGTTTGGGCAATTGTTGACACGGTTGTCGGATCGTCCCCAGAAATCACCTTGATCTCCACGTCTTGATTCCGAAAGTACTGAAACGTGTTGGCCGCATTTGGCCGAATGACATCAGATATCAGTACCAATCCCATTAGTTGGGGATCAACTAACGGTTTGTCAGCTGCTAATTCGTCGACTTGAGCAACTGCCAGTACTCGGTAGCCCTCTTTGGCATAGCCGGTCACTCTTGCTTTTAAGCTGTTTGATAAGTCTTTGAAAATAAACTGTGGGGCTCCAAATACATAGCGATGACCATCTTCAAAGCCCACCCCACTCCATTTTCGTTCTGAAGAAAAGGGCACGATCTCTTCGGCCTGCCATCCAGGATCAGCTAACGCATTGGTAATCGCCCGGGCCGTTTCGTTATTATCACCGGTACTGTACGTGATCCCGGCAATCACTTGTTTCAGCTGATCGGCAGCAACTTCCGCTGTCGGGATAGCGTCAACGAATTTCAAATCACCACTGGTGATGGTTCCCGTCTTGTCCAAACAAATCACGTCAACTCGCGCCAAGGTTTCAATTGCCGGCAAGTCTCGCACCAACGTCTTCTTTCTTGCCAAATGCATCGCAGAAACGGCCAGTGTCATTGATGTTAGCAGCACCAATCCCTCTGGAATCATGCCAATCATTGCGGCAACTGAGCCGAGGATCGCTCGGTTAACGCCAGTGCCACCATATAATTTTGCCACAAAGAGAACAATCCCGAGTGGAATGATGACATAAGTTAACACTTTGATGATCCGGTTAATTGTGTTTAAGAGAATGCTCGAAGTGTCTTCACCCTTTTTGGCTTCATTAGAAATATGATTAACAAATGTATCGGCGCCAACTTTGGTGACTAGCATTTTGCCAGATCCGCCAACCAAAAAAGTTCCTGAGGTCAGTCGATCACCCGGCCGTTTGACAATCGTTTCGGATTCACCGGTAATGGGAGATTCGTCAGTCTCCATCCCCCTGCTTGCCAGCACCTTCCCATCGACAGGGATTTGGTCGCCACGGCCAAGGGAGATGACGTCTCCGAGGACAATGTCTTCTGGTAGAATCGGAACTGTTTTTGAATTTCGAATCACATTGATTTTGCCCTCAGCGAGCAGCACCATCTTATCAACTTGGCGCTTAGAACGGATTTCTTGGATAATCCCGATTGCGGTATTAAAGATCGCAATTCCGAGAAATAATAAATTTTTGTAGCTGCCGGTATAAAATACCAGGGCACCTAAAATAACGTTGATCAGGTTAAATAGTGTCAAAATATTGTCGCGAAAAATCTCTTTGACGCTTCGAGTAAGCGATTGTTCGGCTGTATTCTTATGGTTAGTTTGGATTTGCTGTTTGACTTGTGCGTCGCTAAGCCCGTGTTCAGAACTCACCTCGGCTAAATTAATCTCGGCCATCTGATCAACACCTCACTTTATCTTAATTGTACAAAATAACTGTGTAAAAACACATTTTTTTGTATGGTTTGAAGGAATTTTAAGGTTATTCGGCAATTAAAAGTAGCCTATTTGCCGTTAAAGAATCAAACGTGGTCCAAAATAACCCAGTGATCCGAAAAAGGCTCCACCATCAAAATCCAAGGATCTTGATGGTGGAGCCTTTACATAATCGTATCTAAGTGTTTTTATTGGTAACTATCTAACAATTTTTTTATTCAAAACTTCTGACAGCTTCTTTAAAGCTTCATCACGTGACTTGATGACATCCATGTTCCAAATAATGGAGTCAATGTCGCCGCCTGCAAAGTCGAATTTTTCAAAGTAAATATAAGGATCTTCATCGCTCTTTTGGAAGATTTTATCGATTCGTTCGGCAAATCCCTTTGTCCAATCGTCGTCATCCATCTTTGCGAAATCTTTTTTAGTGACATAGCCTTTTTCTTCAATAAGGTCGACCGCTTTTTTGACATCGTCATCCGAATACTCAAACTTTTTGTCGGTTTCTCGTTCTGCTTCATCGGCTTTTTTTTCTGCTGCACTTTCTTTGACCTTTTCAGCCATAACCTACATCCCCTTATTTTGTATCTATTACTAGCCTAGCACTGTTTCACGGGAATATTAAGAAAAAAGTCGCAGAGAATTTTCAATAATCCCCAAACCACTTAAAAATTCTCTTGTTCGAGCGTATAATTAGAGTTAATCTTTAAGCTACAAGATATGTCATACTATTATTATTTGAAATGAGGAATTGAATTTTGGGAGATAGCCAGATACTGACTAATCTAGTGATTGTAATTGTTACGTTCTTCTTTGCGGCATTCTTTGTTGCCAGTGAGTTTGCCTTGGTTCAAACAAGGGCGAGTGCACTTGAAGAGCGAAAAAGAGACTTCATTAAGAAACAAGGCAAAGGCGCCAAGGCAGTTAAAAGGGTTAATCGTGAAATCCACATGGTCACCAACTTAAACGAATACTTGTCAACGACTCAAGTTGGTGTCAGTCTTGCCGGCATCATTTTAGGTTACTTAGGTGAATCCTTTGTCGTTACAATTCTAGTTGACGTCATGGAAATTCACAACTCACCGATTGATCCAACGACGGCTCGCGCAGTTGGCGCGGTCCTTGGAATTATTATCTTAACCTATTTGGAAGTTGTTTTAACTGAAATTGTCCCTAAGAACATCAGTATTGATATGCCCCTTAAGGTGTTGAGCTTTATTTCAACACCGCTTCACTATTTCCACGTCATCTTCTATCCATTCGTTTGGTTACTCAATGTTTCAGCCAATGGAATCGTGAAGATGTTGGGCTTGCAGGTTGCCAACGAAAATGACGAATCTTTCTCGCAGGCAGAAATCCTTAATTTATCTCGGAATGCCGTTAAAAGCGGTCAGTTGGAACAAAATGACTACCTATATATGCGGCGCGCCTTTCAGCTGAATGATAAAGTCGCTAAAGACATCATGATCGATCGAACTCAGCTGATTGTGATTGATATTAAAACAACCGTTAAACAAGCTATCCAAGTCTATCTGCAAAAGAAATTTAGTCGGATTCCCGTCGTTGCAGATAACAATAAGGATAAAATATTGGGTTATGTCTATAATTACGATTTGATTAGGCAATCTCAAGTCGATTCATCCATTAAGATTGACCGGCTGCTTCGGGACATTTCAACGACACCAGAGATGACACCAATTACGGATGTCTTGCATCAGATGATTAAGAAACGAACACCAATCGTCGTTGTTGTTGATGAATACGGTGGTACGTCCGGGATTATCACTGACAAGGATATCTACGAAGAACTCTTCGGGACTGTCAGAGATGAAATTGATCCTTCATTTACTGAGTACATTTTCAAACAGCCTAACGGAACCTATCAAGTCAATGGCAAGTTGACGACCCATGATTTCGAACGTTACTTTGATGCAGATTTTCCTGAGTTTACGACTTCAGACGCCGTTACCCTTGCTGGATACTTCCTTGATAATTATCCTGATATCAAGGCGGGCGATATCATCTCATTTGAGAACTTTGACTTTAAAATTATTGATTATGAAAATTCGTTTATCAACTGGTTTGAAGTTACCAAGCATCAACCAGCAAAAACAAACGATGAGTATGAATCCAAATAGTCCAATCTGATAAGGCTGTACCAAGGCATAGACTTCTGGTCAGCCTTTTTACATATTATTTCTGCTTGAGTGAAGGGGGCACCTTCGGCAGCAACCTGCATGTAAGCACCATCGAGAAAAATTCCAAAACTGGGAATTTCCCTCGGTGCCGACTTACACTCCGATCTCTAACCGCTTGGATCCGCTCACTTATTTCTAGGACAGCTTCGTAAAGCAGAAGTCTGCATGTAAGCACCACCGAGGGAAATTCCAGAATCGGGAATTTCCCTCGGTGGAGACTTACACTCCGACTTCTAACGCTTTACTTAGCTCACTTTTCTTAGGACAGCTTCGTAAAGCAGAAGCTTCCACCTAAGCACCTTCTGCAAAAGTCCCAAAATCAGGGATTTCCGCAGAAGGAGACTTAGGCTCCAGTTTCTAACCGCTTTACTCCGCTCACTTATTTTAGGACAGCTCCTCCAAGCAGAGATCTGCATGTAAGCACCTCGAACAAAAATTCCCAAAACCGGAATTTCCGTTCGAGGCGACTTACACTCCGATCTCTAACCGCTTGGATCCGCTCACTTATTTTTTAGGACAGCTCCTCCAAGCAATAATCTGCATATAAGCACCTTCGGCAGAAATCCCCTAAACCGGGATTTCCACCGAAGGAAACTTATATTCCGATTATTCCCGCTTGGATCCGCTCACTTATTTTTTAGGAGGGTTTCACTTGAAAAAAGTTTGGCAAAAAACACCTGCATGGATCACCTATTCGGTGCTATTTGTCGCACTGATTTGTGTTCTTGTTGGGTGCTTATTCATGACTGGCCGCTCAATGATTTGGGAACTGGACGGGTTGGCACAACACTATCCCATTTTGGTTCAGTTCCGGCATATGATTATCTCGTTCTTGAATAACCCCAGTGGCGGCTTTACTCACTGGGCTTGGAACATCAGCTTAGGATCCGATCAATTAACCAATTTTTCCTACTATGTTGTAGGTGACTTATTCAACTACTTGATCATCCTATTCCCCAAGAGCCAGATCGAAACCGGTTTTGCCTTTCTCGTTTTCTTACGTATGTATGCTTCCGGCTTAGCCTTTCTGCTTTACGCGTCAACATATAAATTCAAAAAATTCAGTAAGGTCGTCGGGGCCGTAGCTTACACTTTTAACGGTTATGCTCTGGCAACCGGCCTTCATCATCCCTTCTTTATTCTACCGCTAATTTTCTTCCCGCTACTTTGCTACGGCATCGATCGGGTCTTAACTAACAAATCATGGCTGCCACTGATTTTTGCAGTCTTCCTTGTTTTCTTAGGTAACTTTTACTTTGCCTGGATTTTAGGAATTGGTGCCATCTTCTACACCCTTATCAAGGGCGCCAGCCTGTGGAAGCATCCTGACTTTCATTTCTTCAAATCCCTTGGAAAACTCATTGTATCAGTTGTCCTCGGGCTTGGAATGTCGGCAATCGTCTTCATCCCAACAATTATTCTTGCTACTGGTTCAACTCGAATCACGGACAATTTTGCTAATGGCTTAAAAGTCTTTTCACCGGAATATTACTTAAATATCATCGATTCAATCTTACCAACTGGGCGGGCAATGAACTTCTGGCTGGTCATCGGCATCTCGTCAGTTTCGTTTCTCGGCCTGGTCTACATGCTCCGCCACTTCAAAACCTATCTCTGGAATAACATTGGCTTAGTCATCGTTTGCATTGGGATTCTCATTCCCGCATTCGGGGCGGTTATGAACGCTTTGTCGACACCATCGAACCGGTGGGTCTTACTTGGAAATATTATTTTCGGGATCGCAACAGTCATTTTCATGGATAATTTGGATCACTTCACCAGAAGAGATGTTGGCTGGTTCGCTGGTGCAGGTGCCTTATTGATTGTTTTGGTCTGGGCATCAAATGGTTTCTTAATGAACCTTCAGCGGCATGACTTTGTGACCTACGGATTCTTATTAGCAACCGTTATTGTCGTTCTGTGTGCCTTTTTCTTCAACTGGAGCAGTCCGACCAAGAAGCTCATCATTCTAAGTGTTTTCATGCTCAATATCGGTAGTAACATTATCGGGATCTACAGTCCTAACGCCAGCAATTTAGCGATTCAGCAAATGAACCGTGACTTACCTACCAGATTTGAACAAGATTATTTTAATGGCGCCAACAATTACCTGAAGGACCAACCAGGTTTCTTCCGAACATCTAAAGCACCCCGATACCATTACAATGAGCATCTACAGAACTTAGCTAACTACACCAATACAAACACCGACCTTTCAATGAACACCGGGGTCAATGACGAGTCTGTTTATCTAACGCTTCAAAATGGTTACCTTGGCAAATTCTCTCAAGCCGTTGGCAACAGCCAATTCTCAATGAACACGCCCATTGCCCAAGGGGATTATCGAACCGCCTTCAACGATCTACTGGGTGTCAAATATATTTTTGCTAAAGCAAATACCAAAAAAGCACCGACGCTCCCCTATGGTTACAAGCCTGTCCGGGATAAAAGCGGAAAAATCAAGACGTTTGAGGCTAAACCCAGGGTGAACGCCGTGCCAGCGATTGAGAATATGGATGGAACAGCCATCTATAAAACTAATAATGCGTTGCCGCTAGTCTACTCACAAACTAAAACGGTCTCACCGAGCCAATTCAACCAGTTAAACGCAGTTGATCGAGAACGGGTGATGACTCAAGGTGCAGTGGTTAACAAGGATCAATACAACACCAATCCACTCACGTACAAATCCCCAAGTCATCATCTAAAATACAAAGTGCAGGTCGATGAAACCAAGGTGATTGATTCTGGCCGACAGCTAACTAAATATCGGTTAGGAATTTTAGGCGATCAAGATGCTGATAAAGTCATTGACCAGCCCCACGCACAAGTCAGTTTATCAGCTAACCTTCAAAAAACGAAGGCACTGTTGGAAACCAACAAAATGATTCTTGAAAACAATAAGTACGAAAACAAGAACGGCTTGAAAAAGATGACTTCCGATGTGACTGGTAAGCCTTTTGACTATTCCCTGACAATCAATAAACCCAAACAAACAAAGAATGCAGAACTGTTTCTCGTCCTCGATGGCATTAAACAAACTGATGGAACCATTGCGGAACACAACAAATGGTACGAAAATGAATTTCTACTACAAAACAAGCTATATTCAAGGCTTGCCAAAGTTAACGCTGCTCGTCACGACTTGTTAAAGCCAACGTTCGGCGGATACCTATTTGATGCCCGAGCGAAAGGGTTCCATAACGGCTATGCTCAATATGACAAAGATAATCTCTCCAATTATCGTCAAATTCACAGTATGGTCTTGAACTTGGGCTATTCCAAGAGTGCGCGAAAGACGATCACGTTGAACTTTAATCAGGTTAAAAACATCAAGTTCAAGTCAGTTAAGTTGATCGCAATGCCATATAACCAGTCATACGACAAGCAGATGGCCCACCTCAAACAAACGGGGTTAAAACATCTGAATGTCCATCAAAATAATGTCACTGGAACCGCGAATAATCGCCAAGCCACGACTTTAGTCACCTCCATCCCATACTCAAGTGGTTGGAAACTGACCATTGACGGCAATCAAGCTAAAACTTTCGTTGTCAATAAGGGGTTTGTGGGTGCAAAGCTCCCAGCCGGCATTCACCACATTCATTTCCATTACACGACTCCTGGTTTAAAATTCGGTACTTGGCTGTCAACTGGCAGCGCGCTGGTTGTCCTATTGCTAATCATCGGTACTGGCTTTATGAAGTTATTTCCCCAAGAAAAAGAACCCGCAAAACACGCATCTCGTCATTTGAAAGGTCATCGAAAAGATTGAACTTGCTAACTGGTTCAACAATCGGTACAGTTATTGTGAGGCATATGAATTTTAGGATAGCTGCTCCAAGCAATCAGCCTGAATCGGTCCCAAAATTTTGGGAGAGTAACCCTTTTCGGCTTTAATCGCTTGGATCCGCTCACATATATTGAGGAGGGTCATCTTGAGTCCAATCAAAATTTTATTTATTTCAATTGAGGGAAATACCCGTTCATTTGTTAAGAAACTGGCTGATTATGCAGCGGGAATGCACGATCAGGACAGTCAAAATCCCGTCGTTCAGTTAAAAGAAATTTCTGAACAAACGGATTTTGCCGATGAAACCGACCCGTATTTTGCTTTTGTCCCAACCTACTTGGATGGTGGCAATGGTATTGATAACGGTGTTAAAGAACTCATGACTAATGCCCTGGGGGAATACATCGGTTACGAAAAAAACGCTTCGCTATGTCATGGAATTGTTGGCAGCGGCAATAAAAATTTCAACGAACAATATTGTCTTACCGCCAAACGATACGCATCTGAATTCAACGTCCCGTTCCTCGCGGATTACGAATTACGCGGAACTGGCCGGGATGTTGAACGGATTTACGACTTGCTCAAGCAAAGTTAATATTTATAAAAATGAGACTGAGATCTATGTTAATTTCCAATCGGTAATTCTTAGCTTAGAGCCCCCCGATACTTGGATAAAAGCTGCACCAAACGGCTGATCCCAGAATTTAACGAAAATAACCAATTATTCTGACACCAGGAATAATTGGTTATTTTCGTTAAATTCTGGGATCAAAGCGCCGATTGTTCCAGTCTCATTTCGTCAATTCCCGACTTCGATTAACAATCATCAGAATCACCATAAAGATGATAATCAACCCCGCCGCCAGCATGAACAGCCCGCGGTAAGAAGCAAAGTCAAGAATCAAGCCACCGAACAATGGGCCGATTGCCCGACCACAAGACATGAATAGATTATACATACCTTGGAATTTTCCTCGCTGCTGAGGGGTCGACAGGCTATCGATCCAAGCTGGGATTCCCGGAAATCCAATCATTTCGCCCAACGTGGTAATCACCATCACTAAAATAAATGCCGGATAAGTCTTGGCAAATATTAAGCAGATAAATGAGGCAGCGAACACCATTGAACCAACGTATGTCTGGGTACTCAATTTAATCCGGGTACTCATCCGATTGACAAATGGCTGGCCAAACACGATCATCAGACCATTTAATGTCCACAGCAAACTATAATTTTCAAATGGAATGTGCAGATTCGTCATATGAACTGGCACAACACTTTCCCACAATGCATATGCTAAGTAGAGTGCCAAAACAACTCCACAAATGGCCAGCACCACTTTATTCACATTGACCTCTGGTGGTGCCCCGAGCGTGATTGCCTTATCAGGAATTCGCCGATCAACTTCAACGTTGAAATCAATCAAGGTAATGATCAATAGTGCGGCGTAAAATAACGACGTCACCATGAACACAACCGTCACGCCATGCTTCAGCAGGAACCCGACCATCAATGTTCCAATCACAATCCCGACATTTTGCCCAATATACAGAATATTAAAAATTGCTCGGGTTGACCGACTTTTGATACTTGCCGCATAGGAATTCAACAGGGTCATGCACGAGCCATCCCCGAAGCCCACGAATAACAGCAAAATCGAAAACATCGGCCAGTCATGAAAGAAGATCAGGGCAACAATTGCTGAAGTTGAAATTAAAACGCTGATGATCGTCGATAGATATGGGGACCACCGGTCGAATAAATACCCACCTAAATAATTGCCTAACATCATAAAGCCTGACATTGCCAACAACGTAAACCCAGCCAAAGTGAGTGACTTATGTAAGTAGTTATGCATGTAAACAGTAACAAGCGGCCACATGAATGAGGCGCCAGCGTTTAGGATAAGGGAATAAATAATGACCGAATTAAATCGAATTTCGCTCCTTTTCTTAAACAATTAATCAGTCCCTTCATTAGTATTCAATAATCGTACAAACATCCCTAACTATTCTCGCATATTATGGGGGAAAAGAACAACTATTATGAGTCAATTAGCTTGTATGAGTGACTGCTTCAAATATCCTGTATTGAAGTATTTTCCTTAATTCTTATACAGTTGATTCTGCATACGAAAAAGGCCGGCCACTTAAGTGAAAAAAATAATGCATTCAAAAACTCGAATGCATTACTTTTTTCACTTAAATTCCAGGATCAAATCGCCTTTCATCCCAATCTCCTCAAGTGGTTAATGAGTGATTTATTTTTCCAATCCGAACTTGTAATAATGAACTGGTGAGTTGCCATATTGAACTTTGACAGCCTTGTTGGATTTATTAACAATAATGAAATGGGTGTTGTCAGTAAATCTCAAGTAGAACTTTTCATAGTTCTTGTGGCCGCGTTGACGGTAGGTAATTCCCCAAAATGACTTGCTATAAGTTGTCACTTTGTAATTTGCGTAGTTAATTAATTTCTTTTGGAATTGACCATTCTTGTACAAGCCTTGGTTTAATCCGCCTGCTTGACTGAACTTGGTAACGACAGTGTAACCATTGTTGTTACCTGACTTCCAAGTACCGGTTGGTTCACCAATTGTAATCTTGTTGCTTGAGGAACTCTTACTGGTGCTGGTAGTTGAAGAAGTCGTGGCTGCTGATTTGGCAGCTTTAACAATCATAATTCGATAGAAATATGAAGTTGAAGACTTACGGGCATAAACATAAAGTTTCTGGTTTGCTTTGACGCTTGTATGCAAAGGTGCACTAAACTTTCCAGTTTGGCTATTCGCTGTCGTGGTTGTTAACACCTTTTTGCTGGGAGTCCTCACGATAATCGAAACGCCCTTGGTAGCCGTTCCGCTAACACTCTTTGAAGTCGTATAGACGTTGTTGACCTTTAGTGAAGGAGAGCTGCTCGCTGAAGCTTGAGTGCCAAACCCCGCTAAAACTGAAAATATAACCGCAAAGAAGGCAATAATTTTAAATTTTTTCATCTTGTTTACTCCTAATCTTTAATTTGCAAGCTTCATTATAACGGGTTCAAAAAGATTGTGCTGGAATGTTCATCCCATTTATATAATTCTTAATAAACCATTGCTACCCTGAATTATTCATAGTTCATTAAAAGCCCGTCAGTTTTCGTGTTTTTTCGAAAACTGACGGGTATGTTTTTATC
>NZ_JAUCAP010000050.1:0-18681 GCF_030361045.1 Lentilactobacillus sp. TOM.63 | reverse complement strand
AAAATGCAAAATACCCATCAAACGCGTGAAACATGTGTTTGATGGGTATTTTGTGTATTTTTATGAATAAATCAGGTTGACCGTTCAGTGGTTCCAGCTTTACGACATGCTGGAGTTGATAATAAGCACGCCATTAATATGTTTGATTTCTTTGGAGGAACAGAAAATGTTGAATCCAAGGATTTTGGTATCAAAGATTTGGGCCTACCAGATAATTTTGATGTCCAAAAAACTGATAATGGTCATTATGACGTTTATCGTGACAAACAGCGACTAATGCAAATTAGTATGCGAACCGATAACTCCAATAATATTGATGCGGTGACTTATTATGACTCGCTTAAACGGGTGATTGAAGTTGACTGGTGGGATCCTCGGGGTTATCGATCTTTGCAACAATTATATGATCGCCAAGGAAAAGTTCGTGCTGAACGAGTATCTAACGATAAAGGTTGTATGTTTTACGAAACCTTCCATTTTGGTAAGCAGTATGATGCAATTGATAACAGCCTTTACCGGATTCAAGGATTTAATGGTAATGACTGGGAATTTGACGGCTTCAAAAACATGGTTCGGTTCTTCTTGGACGAGTTAGTTAAGCGAGATCATGAGCATGGTGTGAATGACATCTTTGTAAGTGATGCCAGCTTGGAATTATCCTGGCCGATTTTACAGATGCATGAGAGAGCGTTCAAGACGATGCAGCTTCACAGTAACCATACGAACGATCCCGTGGAAACTCAACACTCTGGTCTCAACTATAACTATGAGTATGCTTTAAATAATTTCACTAAGTGGCAAGGGATGATTGCGCCGACTGCTACTCAAGCTCACAATGTTGAGCGGTGCTTCGGTGACAAGCCGAGGACGTATGTCATTCCTGTTGGTGTTGTTCCAGATGAATTGATGCGCAAGCCAAAACAAGATTTTAGCAAGCGAGAAAAAGGCAAAATTGTTATGATTGCGCGGCTTTCACATGAAAAGCGAATTGACCATGCTATCAAAGCAGTGGCTCAAGTGGTCAAAAAAGTGCCGGGAGTAACCCTGGATATTTATGGCTATGCAAATGACAAGTCTGGGGATAATGCCAAAAAGTTGGTTAATGATCTCAATTTAAAGAAAGTTGTTTCGTTCAAAGGCTACACTCAAAATATTAGTGCCGTATATGACAATGCTCAGCTTTCAATTCTAACCAGTACAGCTGAAGGTTTGCCATTATCGTTAATTGAAGCCCAGTCGCACGGGGTACCACTTGTTTCCTATGATATTAATTATGGTCCTCGAGACATCATTAATGATGGCAAGGACGGGCTACTCGTTAAGCCTGGCGACATCGATGCAATGGCCGAGGCAATTATTAAGTTAATGAGTAATGATCAGTTGCGTGAACAATTTAGCGACCAAGCTTACGAATCCCGTCATAAGTATTCTGAGGATAATGTCTGGAAACAATGGTTGATTATGGATACAGATGCTCAGAAATACTTTGAAACAGTTAAGGAGGGCCAATAAGCAATGTATTACTTTGTAAACGAATATTTATACCCAATGAACTCGGGAATTGAACACGCTGAATTTAAACGGCTTAGTTTGTTTAAGAGCATGGGGGTTCCGGCCAAATTAGTGACTCGTGAATATGCTCCTCAACTGCATCGGATAATGGAAAAGTTTGGGTTGAAGTCCGATGATGTCATCAACATGTTTGACTTCTTTCAAGGGGCCGTTAATCGCGAAACAAAAAAGGCCTTGATTAAGGATGCTCATATCAATCCAACCTACGAGATTGATCCAGATCCTTCCATTAGTAAGGTATATCGAGCCAACCTACTGAATAACCGGGTTATCTTTATGGGTGGGACGTTTGGCCAACTTGATACCCGAGAATATTTTGATAAGTATCAAAATTTTATCAAGGCAGAAATGTGGGATTGGCGCGGATTTAAATCGTCCGTTAAGTATTATGATGCTGATCGCAAAGTCATTCGTGACGAATATTTGGATGTCGACGGCAACGTTGTCATCGAGGCGTCATATGGTGGTGAGGGTACAACTCAAGCTGACATGACGTTTATCAAGCTGGTTAATTACAAAGGTCAGGATTATTTCTTCGGCAACATTGACGAGCTTTATGCATTTTTCTTGAATGAGCTTGATAAGAGTGAGACACCCGGACAAAATACCTTCATCGCCGATCGTCCGTTGACGACATACAAGCCGGTGATGAATATCAATAGTCGTTCACGTGAGTACATCTTCATGCCAATGATCCAAACTGACCAGAAGTATTCGCTGGTGTTGGGACAACTGAATGACATTTATACCTACGCATTCGATAAAAATAATATTGAAAAGTTGAGTGGAATCATCGTGGCCACTAAGGAGCAACAGGAAGATGTGACCGAACATATCAAGAAGAAAATTGGGGCGGACATTCCTGTATTAGCATTACCAGCTGCAACGGTTGACGGCGTTCAAAAGCCCACTACCGACAAGCAGAACCAGATCATTTTCGTTGGGCGGCTTGGTAATGATAAAGGCATTATTCGAATGATTGAGACCTTCAAAGAAATTCATAATCATGAAAGTGACATGAAATTTTTGGTTTATGGTTATGGGCCAGCTGAAAAGGATGCCAAGCAAAAGGCTAAAGACCTTGGGATTGATGACGTGGTTGAATTTAAAGGTTACCAGATTGATTTGGCCGACGCTTATTCCGCCTCTAAGCTATTTATCACCCCAACTCCGGTTGATATTGAGCCTTTGGCTTTGACAGAAGCTGCCAGCTACGGTTTACCACTGGTTGCCTTTAATATTGCCTATGGGCCAAGTGAAATCATCCGGGATGGTTGGAATGGGCTCCTATTCAAAGATGGAGAAACTAAAGAAATGGCCGAAGGAATTGTCGCTTTACTGCGAGACCACGATCGAATGGCTGAATATTCTGAGAATGCTAAGAAGACCGCTGAGAAGTTCAGCAACGCCGAGGTTGCCAAGGACTGGCAACAAGCAGTCATCAAGTAGAGAGAAGTGTGAAATGTTTGGCTGATAATATTTTAGTGACCGGGGGAGCTGGATTTATTGGCTCAACTTTAGTGCGTGACTTGATTGAGAAGGGTAATACCGTAACCGTGGTCGATGATTTGTCGATGGGACGGTTATCGAACCTACCTGAATCTGATCAGCTGACCTTCGATCAAAAGTCGATTATCGACCGGAAGTTCATGGATGAATTATTGATGAAACATCAATTTGATTATATTTATCTTTTAGCCGCTGTTGCCAGTGTTGCTGATACAATTGAACGACCTGAAGTGACTCACCAAATTAATCAAGATGCCAATTTATGGATTATGGAGACCTTGAGGAGAAATCAATTACGACCCAAAAAGGTTATCTTCACATCTTCCGCGGCGGTTTATGGCGATGATCCAGAGCAACCCAAAAGTGAGCACTCACGAATTGTGCCGTTATCACCATACGCCATTGACAAATTCGCTTCTGAGCGGTTTGTGATTGATTATGGCAGATTGTACGGACTAAACATGGCAGCCACGAGGTTCTTTAACGTGTATGGGCCCAGGCAAAATCCTAGTTCGCCATACTCAGGCGTATTGTCGTTGATTACTCAGCGGTTGCAAGACGGTCAGCTATTTACGCTATTTGGGGATGGGACCCAGTCACGAGATTTTGTCTATGTAGGCGATGTTGTTTCGGCATTACAACTAATTGCCGATACCCCAGACTCAAATGGTCAAGTGTACAACGTGGCAACGGGTCGTTCTGTTTCATTAATAGAAACCATTCGGATTTTTGAGAAAATTTCGGGCGATAAACTAAAAATTGAATTTGCTGAACAACGCTTAGGTGATATTAAACGGTCAGAAGCAGATATCAGCAAGTTACAGGGTTTGGGATTTGAACCAAAGTTTGATTTGGAGACAGGACTGCGTAGATATTGGGAATTTAATCAGAATCATTAGCGCGAATGGCCGGAAACAGTTGTGAATAGTTTCCGGCTTTTTTAGACACAAAAAAGCCCACACCATTTCGGCATGGGATACATCGCATCATCTTTAAGCGACCAGATTACTTCTTATCTGGTCGTTTTTCATTTTTCTTTTTCTTGTCCTTATCCTTTTTGTCATGGCCTAAGAACTTGTCACGTTTATTATCGTTTGGATCCATTTCAGCGAACTTACCGAACATTGCGTCTAAGTCGTTTTGTCGATTGACTTTAAGTGACATTGAGTTCATCTCCTTATTCCTGTTACCACATTATAATAGCAAAATTTCCAGGCAATGTCATGCGTTCCAACTGCAAATTGGACATCCTTGATCATTTTGAATGAGATATGTATAAAAATGACTAATTTCAATTTTATATTGCATAAACAAAGAAATTGGTGTAACCTTGTTGTTATTATAAATTAGGACAGCGGCGCAAAGCAGGGATCTACACTTAAGCACCTCGATCAAAAATTCCAAACTCGGGAATTTCCGCTCAAGGAGGCCTACGCTCCGATCCCTATGCACTTTGCTCTGCTCACTTTTTGAGAGAAGGAAAATTAATGAAGAAGAGCGTTAAGGCAATTATTCAAGTCATTATGATGATCACTGCGTTGTTTACTTTTACTGCATGGCAAGCAAGCAGTGCATCAGCAGCGGATAACTCGTTGCAACGGGTTAAGCAGCGAGGCGAGCTGATTATGGTTACCAGTCCGGATTACCCACCTTATGAGTTTCAAGTGAATAAAGGTGGTAAGAGTCGAATTGTCGGGATGGATATTGATGTGGCGAAGAAGGTTGCCAAAGATCTCCACGTTAAATTGGTGATCAAAAGTATGAATTTCGATTCTTTGCTGGTTGCCATTCAAACGGGTAAGGCCGATATGGCAATTGGCGGCATTAATCCAACGGCGACCCGGCGCCAAAGTGTTGACTTCTCCAAAATTTATTACTCAGGTGGTCAAAGCTTCTTGATCAATTCAAGTGATGTTAACAAATATAAGAGTGTTAAGAATTTAAAAGGGGCGACAATTGGTGCGCAAACCGGAACTTTACAGTATGGATTAGCGAAAAAGAAAATCCCTAATTCAACCGTTAAAGGGATGGATAAATCAACTGATTTGGTTTTAGCATTAAAGACCCACAAAATTGATGCATTAGGAATTGAAAAGCCAAGTGCTGAAGCTTACGTTAAGAATGACCCAAGCTTGAAGATGATTCCTTCTGGTTATCATTTGAATAAAAACGAAGTTGGAGCCGCCATTGCTTTTAAGAAAGGTTCCAACAGCTTGGTCAACGCAGTTAATAAGAGTGTCGATCAGATTAAGCAGCAGCATTTGACCGATCAATACCTTGCTAGTGCTGGTAAGTACATGAAGGTTAACACAGTTAATACGTCAATGTGGCATTATTGGACTTACTTTGCCAAAGGGGTTGAGTTCACAATCCTGATTTCGATTGTTGCCACATTCTTCGGAGTTTTGATCGGGGTTATCTTAGCACTCATGCGTTTCAGCAAGCAAAAGTGGATTCGCGGCTTGGCAATTAGTTACACCGAATTTATCCGAGGAACGCCTTTGATGGTTCAAGTCATGTTCGTTTACTTTGGAATTGGGGTGGTTGTCAATATTCCAGCGCTCATTTCAGGGATGATTGCCGTTTCACTGAATAGTGGGGCGTACGTTGCTGAAATTATCCGTGGGGGTATTAATTCAGTTGCCAAGGGCCAAACGGAAGCTGCTGAAAGCTTAGGGCTCTCTAAGAGCGATATGATGCGGTTTGTTATTTTGCGGCAAGCGTTTAAGAATATCTGGCCAGCACTTGGCAACGAATTTATTTCATTGATCAAGGAAAGTTCAATTGTTTCTATCATTGGGGTTACCGATTTGATTTACCAGTTGAATATCGTCCGTGCTGATACGTATCGAGGCGTAATCCCGATTTTCGTTGCGATGGTCTTATACTTCATCATGACGTTTGCGTTGACGAGATTGCTGAACCATTACGAAGGGAAGATGAAACATGCAGGATAAAAAAATTCTTGAGGTAAACCATCTTAGCAAAAAATTTGGACAAACGGATGTGCTGAAAGACATCGACGGCACCGTTAAATCCGGACAGGTAATTTGTGTGATTGGTCCTTCCGGGGCTGGTAAAAGCACATTCTTGCGCTGCTTGAACTTGCTTGAAAAGCCGACAAGCGGTGAGGTTAATTTTGAAGGCACTGATTTAACTCACGTTGATGATAAGCATCTGGTTAACCTCCGTGAACGGATGGGCATGGTGTTCCAAAGCTTGAACTTATTTCCGAATATGACGGTTTTAGAAAACTTGAAGTTAGCCCCAGTTCGAGTGAAGCATCTATCAGATGAAGAAGCTGAGAAAACGGCTATGCATTTATTGGGACTAGTTGGTTTGGAAGAGAAAGCTCATGTCTATCCAAGCAGCCTGTCAGGTGGTCAACAACAAAGGGTGGCAATTGCCAGGGCTTTGGCAATGAACCCAGAAGTCATGTTATTTGATGAGCCAACCAGTGCATTGGACCCGGAAATGGTCGGTGAAGTATTGGAAGTCATGCAAAAGCTGGCTAACGAAGGGATGACGATGGTTGTCGTAACCCACGAAATGGGATTCGCCAAGGAAGTAGCCGATGAAGTTTGGTTCATGGCGGATGGCTACATCTTGGAAAAAGGTAAGCCTGAAGAATTGTTTGATAACCCACAGAATGAACGGGCAAAGGATTTTATAGGAAAGATTATTCAAAATGTGTAGAGTGCGAAAAGCAACGGTTTGACGCGGTTGTCTAAGAGCCCTTCACCTAAAAGCATGGTTTTTGCTTTTAGGTGAAGGGCTCTTAGACAGTTAGCGTCAGTTGCTTTGAGCACGTTTCAACTATGTAGCAGGGAACCTGGAAATCATGGTTTTAGATTTCCAGGTTGAAGCTCTTATATATTAAGCGACAGCTGGTCGAGGCACGTTTCAACAATGTGGTAGGGAACGAAAGCATGGTTTTGCTTTTAGTTGAGGGCCTCTTAGACAGTTAGCGTCAGTTGCTTTTGAGCACGTTTCCACTATGTAACAAGCAAGGAAAATCATGGTTTTAGATTTTCACGTGGAAGCTGTTATATATTAAGCGACAGCTTAGCGGAACAACTTTAACCAAGTGGCGGCGGTGCCCTTTAATCAATCATTGTCATATACAACTATTTTCATCAAAAAGCTGCTTTCATTGAACAGAACATATATTCGAGTTATAATTTTAGGGTGAATATTTTGAAAGGGGTGAACTTTGTGGCGAGTGAATATTTGGAACATAAATTGTCACTGTTGCCGGACTTGCCGGGATGTTATCTGATGAAGGACATTAATGGCAAGATTATTTATGTCGGCAAAGCCAAAAACCTCAAGAACCGGGTTCGCTCGTATTTTAAGAGCAGCCATGAAGGGAAAACTGCCCGGTTAGTGTCAGAAATCGCTGACTTTGAATATATTATTGTTTCGAGTGACAAAGAGGCATTTTTGCTTGAAATCACCTTGATTCAGAAGCATCGGCCGTACTTCAACATTAAATTAAAACAGGGGAATAATGGGTACCCCTACATTAAGATTACCAATGAACGCGATCCGCAAATTAAAATTGTCAACTCCTTGCTCAAGGACGGCGGCTATTATTTTGGCCCATATCCCAATGTATATGCAGCTGAAGAGACGGTTAATTTTTTGCAGAAGGTTTACCCATTGCGAAGATGTAATGGCTTTCAAAATCGTCCCTGTCTCTACTATCATATGGGGCAATGTTTGGGTGCTTGTTTTAAAGTTGTCCCTGAAGAGAAATATGCCAAGCAAATTAAACGGATCAAGTCGTTTTTGAATGGTAACGTTGCGCATGCAAAACAAATGTTAACCGCAAGGATGGAGAAAGCGGCTGATAACATGGAGTACGAGCGGGCTGCTGAAATTCGCGACTTGATTAAATACATTGAAATCACGGTTGAGAAACAAAAGATCATTTCAAACGACAATACGCCCCGCGATATCTTCAATTACTATATGGACAAGGGGTGGTTGTCGATTCAGGTATTCTTCATTCGTCAGTCTCGATTGATGAAACGAGAAAAACGATTGTTTCCAATTATTGATGATCCTGAAGAGGAAATGGTTAGTTTTATTTCTCAATTTTACAAACAGAAGAATCAAATTCTGCCCAAGGAGATTCTGGTGCCTAAATCATTGCCAGCTGATGTGATTAGTCACGTTGTCGAAGATGTGCCAGTCAGGACGCCACAGCGAGGCCAGAAACGCGATTTGCTTGAGATGGCGGGGAAGAATGCCCAGTTGGTCTTAGAGGAGAAGTTCCGCTTGTTAGAGCTGGATGAGAGTAAGACCACTGGTGCTATGAAGGAACTCACCGATGCCATGGGAATCGCACCTGGTCACAAGATTGAGGCGTTTGATCATTCCCATATTCAAGGAGCAGATCTGGTTTCTGCAATGGTCGTTTTTGTGGATGGTCAACCAAATAAGAATCTGTATCGGAAATATAAACTAAAAACAGTGGATCATGCTGACGAAGCGGCCAGCACGAAAGAAGTTATTCGGCGTCGATATTCAAGATTATTGAAAGAACACGCCGAGATGCCTGACCTTATTTTGATGGATGGCGGAACCATTCAGATGAATGCGGTCAAAGATGTGCTGGTCAATGAGCTGGATCTGCACATTCCCGTTGGCGGAATGGTTAAGAATGAGCATCACCAAACGGCAGATTTACTGTTCGGTGATGCTGATGCCTCATTGAAGTTGGATCCAAAGAGTCAGGGGTTCTACTTGCTTCAACGAATCCAAGATGAAGTTCACAGGTTTGCGATTACTTACCATCGAAAAGTGCATACCAAGAATTCACTGAGTTCTCGATTGGATGCAATTGCTGGTGTCGGGCCAAAGACACGCAACAAGCTTCTACGAAAATTTGGATCGCTCAAACGAATTTCTGCGGCATCACTTGATGATATTCGGTCGTTGGGAATATCAGAAACCACAGCGCAAACTATCAAGTTTTCATTGAGTAAAATTGAGGAAGAACGCAAAGTCACTAATTACCAAGATAAAAAATTAACGCATTAATTAATAATAATTGATTCAGTTTTCCAGATACCTTTGACCTAGCACGTTAAAGTCGGTATACTGCATAAGTATCTAAATGGTAATTCGAATTGTAAAGGTTAAATTAAGTGGTGAAAACATGTTTGTTGATCAAGTTAAAGTAGATGTTAAGGCCGGAAACGGTGGCAATGGGATGGTCGCCTTCCGACGTGAAAAGTATGTTCCAAATGGCGGTCCAGCCGGCGGTGATGGTGGCCGTGGCGGAAACGTTGTTTTTAAAGTGGATTCAGGAATGAACACCCTGATGGACTTCCGGTACCACCGAAAGTTTAAGGCTAAGAATGGCGGCGGTGGTGCCAATAAATCGATGACTGGTCGAAGTGCCGATGATTTAGTGATTCCAGTTCCAGAGGGGACAACTGTCACTAACGCGGAAACTGGACAAGTCATTGGTGATTTGACTAAGCCCGGTCAAGAACTCATCGTTGCTAAAGCTGGTCGTGGTGGGCGCGGGAATATTCATTTCGCCAGCCCAACTAATCCAGCCCCTGAAATCGCTGAGAATGGTGAACCAGGTGAAGAGGTTCCACTGCAGCTTGAACTAAAAGTTCTTGCTGATGTTGGTTTGGTTGGTTTTCCATCGGCAGGGAAGTCAACGTTATTGTCAGTGATTACCTCTGCCAAGCCCAAGATTGCCGGCTATCATTTCACAACCTTGGTGCCTAATTTGGGGATGGTTCGTTTAGATGATGGACGGGACTTTGCGGTTGCCGATTTGCCTGGACTAGTCGAAGGGGCTTCAAATGGCGTTGGCCTTGGTTTCCAATTTCTCCGCCATGTTGAGCGGACGCGGGTAATCCTTCATTTGGTTGATATGTCTGGTGTCGAAGGCAGAGATCCCTATGAGGATTTTGTTGCGATTAACAAAGAGTTGACCCAGTATGATCCTAAGATTTTAAAACGACCGCAGATTGTCGTCGCAACCAAGATGGATTTGCCTGATTCTCAAGAGAATTTGGTTGATTTTAAGCAAAAGTTGGCGGAAAGCTCGTCTGATCATGATCAGATTCCCGAGGTGTTACCAATTTCTTCGGTTACCCATACCGGATTGACTGAGCTAATCAGGAAGACTGCTGATTTATTGGATCAGTCGAATGCTGCAGACTTGGATCAACCAGTTGATGCTACTAAGGAATATGATTACAAAGCCGATCAATCCAGTGACTTTAATATTTCTTATGATAAAGAATCCGAATCATGGGTCATCAGCGGTGATAAAATTGAGAAGCTGTTTAAGATGACAGATACCGCTCATGACCAAAGCATGTTGAGATTTGCCCGTCAGATGCACGGTATGGGAATTGATGATGCATTGCGAAAAGCTGGGGCTAAAGATGGCGACACCGTTAGCATTCTAGACTTCTCGTTTACCTACGTTGAATAATCATTTAATCAAAGACAAGACAGGGAAGATTTCGATGCAACAAGCGCAAACACAAAAAAAGGGAAAAAGGCTTAAAAACAGCCGCTACATTTCCGGATTTGATGGAATCCGGGCATTAGCCGTTGTGGGAGTTATCATTTACCATCTCTTGCCATACAAGATGCAAGGTGGTTATCTAGGGGTGCCAATCTTTTTTGTTGTCTCTGGGTATTTAATCACGGACTTGTTGCTCCAAGAATGGGAACAGAATGGCAGGATTGATTTTTGGGGATTTTATGCAAGGCGTCTAAAACGTTTGTACCCCGCGCTTGTATTTATGCTGGTGGGAACCGGCACATACATAACTCTTTTTCAACGGTCATTACTAACTAATTTACGTTCAATTATTACAACCAACATGCTTTATTTATATAACTGGTGGGAAGTTGGTCATGGACAAAGCTATTTTGACAGGTTTAATGGTGAATCACCATTTACCCACTTATGGTCACTATCAATCGAGGGTCAATATTATTTGATTTGGCCGCTCATATTAATTGCGTTGGTGCTCATTATCAGAAAACGCCGAACGATTGCGTGGGTCTTATTTGGCTTTGCTGTCTTTTCGGCTGTACTAATGGGGGTTCTCTACACTGGGCCCAATACTTTAAATCGGGTCTATTACGGAACTGACACCCGGATGTTCACAATTATTTTTGGTGCCATGCTCGCTGTTGTTTGGCCGTCGACTCACTTACGAAAGAACGTCAATTCGCGATCGCGTTGGACGCTGAACATCATCGGGATCGTTGCGTTTACAGTAATGGTTTACCTGTATTTTGAGTTGGCTGGCCAGAATACGTTCACCTATCGCGGTGGAATGTTCCTGATGGCAATTGCCTCAACGGCTTTGATAGCTGCCTGTGCCCATCCGGGGTCAGACGTTAACCGTTGGCTGACTAATCCGGTATTTTCATGGATTGGGACTAGAAGCTATGGCTTTTATCTTTATCAATTTCCAGTAATGATTTTTTACGAAATGCGGGTTAACGACATCGCGGCCCATCCTTTGATGCATGCGACCATTGAGATTGTTTTAATCATGATTATCAGTGAATTGTCGTACCGTTACATTGAAGCGCCACTGCGTCATTACCGTTATCGGAATTTGGGCAGATCGATTTATGAATTTTTCCAGCGAGATTCTACTTATGGGTTGAAACGATTATGGCTGATTCCAGCCCTTATCCTGATTGGCATCTCAGTCTATGGGAGTGCAATTGCGCCGACTAAAGATGCCAAGAATGTCTTGCAAGAAAATATTCTGCAAAATCAGAGCAGCGCAAGTGTCCATAATAAAAAAGCCTTGGCAAAACAGAAGCAGGCCAAGAAAGTTGCTGATAATAAGAAACGAATGAAGAAGCTTCTCAAGAAAAAGTTAACGCCAACTCAGTATCGAACTGCTAAGAAATATGGGTTAACAAAACGGGAGTATTTAACCGTTCATCAACAACCGCTCACTGCAATTGGTGATTCAATCATGGCTGATAACAGTAAGGACTTGCAGACAGTATTCCATCAAGCTTACGTTTCGGCGGCAGTTGGTCGCCAGATTTGGCAGGCTGGGGATGTTTTGAAGGCCCTTAAGAAGAAAGGCGAGTTAGCACCGAATGTATTGGTAAACTTGGGGACCAATTCGCCAATGACACCAGCCCAAATTGATAGTGTCGTGAAGGCGATTGGTAAAGGTCACAAGATCTTCTGGGTCAATTGTCACGTGCCAACCAGAAATTGGGAAACAGAAGTGAACCGGACGATCCAAGGAGCTTCCAAGAAGTATGCCAATTTCTACGTGATTAACTGGCATAAGTATAGTTATAACCGCAATGATTGGTTCTGGAGCGATAATGTCCATCCAAATC
Organism: Lentilactobacillus sp. TOM.63; assembly: GCF_030361045.1. Lineage (NCBI taxonomy): Bacteria > Bacillati > Bacillota > Bacilli > Lactobacillales > Lactobacillaceae > Lentilactobacillus > Lentilactobacillus sp. TOM.63. The sequence goes on along the minus strand of NZ_JAUCAP010000050.1, from coordinate 6,228 downwards.
CGCGCGGAAATGTTCACTATACGAGATTAGTTGCTCAGGAAATGAGTCAACATTTGAGTATTAAATAGCAGAGTGGGAAATAATTCCATCAGTTTCAGAATAAGCCAATCATCCAGACATTCAGGCTTTGAATGTTTGAAGGATTGGCTTATATTTTGGAAACGATTATAGGAAACACGATTGATCGATATTAGGATTGAAAATTCTAACAAGTGAGGAGCAATGATGTAGCGTTCCAACCTCATTTTTGGTTGGTAAGGTGAAAATGACCGATGAATGTCAAAAAGATTCCCATTAGACTAAAAGCCAATTAGATCTCAACAACTAAAAAGGATTGACTCCCAAGATTTAATCAGCTGCAGTCAGTCACCTTATTTAAAGCCAAAGTTATTGAACTAATCCAGTTTGACAATGAGCTTGCGATTTGGACTATCTGAAATCTTTTTACCATGTGTATCAAATAGTGAGCCAAAATTAATAAACAGTTTCTTGGCCGGCTTTGATTGATAGTCATACAGGTAGCCGTTCATGACGAAGGTTGCAGACTCATTGGCTGGAATTTTGTTACCAGCCGAAGAATCTGACAATTGATCAGCAGTTGTCATGGTTTGACCGGCGTCTGTTTTGACTGATTGAACCCCATTCAGGGCAATCGTGGTGTTGTGTTTATTAGTAACCGTGTAATTGAGCACAAACGTGAAGTAAGTGTCAGGAATACTGCTGATGTTTAATACCTGTTCAGCAGCCGTTTTCGCTTCTGAGGTTTTGGCCGTATTCTTCAAGACTCTCACTTTATTGACTTTATAACTCACATTGCCTGCCGAGAGCACAGCGGCATTTGTTGCAATCTTGGTCAACGTTTGTTCGGTTCCAAAACGATCGTAGGAAAACTGACTGGGACTGGTTAAGTTACCGTCTTTAACGTAATTTTTGCTATCAGCGACTTTTTTAGGCACCTTGTACTGATAATCACTGAGACTTTTAGTTGCATGGGCTTTTTTGGTTGAAGAAGCAGTTGAACTGCTATTTTGCATATTGGCACTCAATGCAGCCTTTTGATTTGATTGATTTTTATGATTCTGACTGCTGCAGCCAGCAAGACCAACGGCTAAGACTGCAGATAAAATTAGAATAAATCGCTGTTTTTTCATATTCAATACCTCTAATAGAAAACAATTGATTTGTTGACAATTCTAAACCCAAATACCAATTGATGGTTATCTAACGTTCTTAAATCCATTTTTGAATCCAAATGGCTCGTTCTCGTGATAAATTGATCTAATGTTATTGTAGCAAATCCTAGGTGAGATGGGTCATTTGTGTCAAGTAATAAGGAATTCTTGTCAATTGTTAATTGTTTGATTGGTTCGTAATGTTGCCCCTTGGCGATTAAAAGAATCAGCTTGGGGTTGAGCGTGCTGCTGGCACGGTAGAATTCATCTAAGTTCACGGTTTCTTCCTGCCTTCCTGATTAGTATTTTACCCGATTTATGATACAATTGAAAAGTGATTTTAAAGAGTGAGCGGGTTCGAGCAGGTCATAATTGGCGTGCAGGCTGCCATTGGGAGAAGTTTTGATTTTCGCTTTGAAAGATGGTCTTTGGGGATTCACGACCTGACTTGTCTCTCACTTCAACCAATCGATTTTAAAAATTAAGGAAACGATAAATAATGCAGATTGAATTTTTAGGTACTGGAGCAGGATCTCCAGGTAAGTTTCGAAATGTTTCAAGTTTAGCGCTGAGATTATTAGATGAAATCAACTCAGTGTGGTTGTTTGACGTCGGTGAAGGGACCCAGCATCAAATCCTTCGCTCGACCATTCGGCCACGAAAGGTCGATAAAATTTTTATTACTCATCTACATGGTGACCATATTTTTGGATTGCCAGGTTTTTTAAGTAGTCGATCATTTCAGGGCGGAAATGGGCCCTTGGACATTTATGGACCCAAGGGGATTAAGGAGTACGTGAATGTGAGCCTGCGAATTTCAGAAAGTCGCCTGGCGTATCATATTACTTTCCATGAATTGCCTAAAGATACCGATGGGCTTATTTTTGAAGATAACAAGTTCTCCGTGTACGCAGCACCCCTGGAACATCGAATTACCAGCTTTGGTTATCGCGTAGTTGAACATGATCATCCGGGTGAATTGATGGTGGACAAGCTATCAGCATTGGGAATTCCGTCGGGGCCCGTGTATGGTCGGCTCAAAAAGGGTGAAGTTGTGACCCTTGACGACGGCCGCACGTTTGACGGCAAAGAAATGATTGGGCGCGCACAACCTGGCCGCATTGTGACCATTATTGGTGACACCAGGAAAACGGCCAATGCTGAAAGGTTAGCTCAAAACGCCAATGCATTGGTTCATGAAAGTACCTTTGGCAAGGGTGAGAATAAGCTTGCCAAAAGTTATTATCATTCCACCAATACTCAGGCCGCCCAAATTGCTAAGCAGGCACATGCTAAGATGCTATTATTGAATCACATCTCAGCTCGTTATACTGGAAAGATGGCTCATGAACTAGAGAAACAAGCCCAAACGATCTTCCCAAATACCAAAGTTGTCAAAGATTTTGATGTGGTGGATATTCCGTTTATCAAAGATTAACAATGTGAATGGGGGAGTTACAATGAAAAAACAAATCACAACAATTGTGAGCATCATTTTAATTATCATAATTGCTCTTTTTGCGTTAATTAATTTTGAATCGGTTGATGTGAACTTTGGCTTTGCATCCATTCGGGTACCGTTAGTGTTATTGATTTTAATTTCAGTTCTAGTGGGCGCGTTAATTATCTTCCTGTTGTCCTCGATTTTGAATGTCCGTAAGAATCGAGCTTATCGAGAATTGGAGAGCCAGAGCCAGCAAAAACAAGACGAGTTGACAGATCAAATCAAAGCGCTGCAAGCGAGTTTGAAAGCACTAGAAACGCGGCTAAAGAATTCCTATGGCAAACAGGAACTTGGGACCAAAGATCAGCAGATTACAAACTCAGAAGATGAAATTACGAAGTTGTCAGACAAATTGTCACAAAAGTAAGGTAGCGTGTTTGAATGATTGAATCGAAGTATAATTGGCAAATGAATCAGATAGACGATCCCCAAGCTGTTGGGAAGCTAGCAAAGGAAGCAAATGTTGATGAGACAATTGCCAAATTGTTGTTACAGCGCGGAATTGATTCCCCAGATCAGGCAACCAATTTTTTGAAACCATCGACTGCCAGTTTTCACGATCCTTATTTGATGCATGATATGAAAAAAGGGGTTGCCAGAATTCAACAGGCCGTTGAGAGCGGAGAACAGATTACCGTCTACGGTGATTACGATGCCGATGGAATTACCAGTACCACGATTATGTATGAAGTGTTAACTGATTTGGGTGCAACCGTTGATTATTATATTCCCAACCGTTTTTCAGAAGGCTATGGGCCAAACGTTGAAGCTTATCGACAGATCATTGCCAAGGGAACCAGCTTGATCATCACTGTTGATAATGGGGTGGCTGGCAATGACGCGATTGCGGTGGCTAATGAGTTGCACTGTGACGTGGTCGTGTCGGATCATCATTCGTTGCCGGAGGTGTTGCCAGATGCTTACGCAATTATTCATCCGCGAATAAAGGATGTGGATGGGAAAGCCTATCCCTTTGGTGATTTGTGTGGGGCCGGCGTAGCGCTGAAAATTGCCTCTGCCCTTTTGGATGAGTTGCCAACTGATTTGATTGATATTGCCTCGATTGGGACAGTGGCTGATATTGTGTCGTTAACTGATGAAAATCGGGCGATCGTTAAATTTGGAATTCAGGCAATTAAGAACAGCCAGCGTCCAGGATTATTGGCCTTGATCAAAGCGGCGGGGATCCAACTTGATCGTTTTGATGAGCAGGACATTGGTTTTGCCATCGCGCCTCGGCTTAACTCCTTGGGCAGAATGAAGGATGCGACTATCGGAGTTGAACTGCTGGCCACTTTTGACGAGGACCGGGCAGCTGAACTGGCTAAATTTGCCAATCATCAAAACGATCTCCGAAAATCATTGGTGGATCAATTTTACAAGCAGGCAGTGGACCAAGTCGAAGCTGATGGTGTAGCTAACAAATCAACATTGGTAGTCGTTGGTGATAATTGGCATCAAGGCGTTTTGGGCATTGTCGCTAGTCGGTTGGTTGAGAAGTATCAACGACCAACCCTTGTGTTGACAACCCAGGATGGATCAGACGACGCCAAAGGTTCTGGCCGGAGTATCGATAATTTTGATCTTTTCGCGGCGATTGATCCGATTCGTGACCAACTTGTTGCCTTTGGTGGACACCACTCTGCAGTTGGTTTAACTGTTAATAAACAAAACATTCAGTCTCTACGTGACCAGCTTGAAAAGGCAGCTGCTGAACAGCAGTTGGACTTGTCAGTTAAGCCAAAGCTTGAGATTGCCGCTAAAATTGGGGTAAATCGGATTACCTCAGAGTTTGTTGATAAGCTAAAGGTCTTGGCCCCATTTGGTCAAGATAATCCTAAACCGATCTTTGACGTTCAATATGATCAGGTTCAAAATATCAAAACGATGGGGAAAGCCTCTGATCACCTGAAGTTTACGCTTGATCAGGGGAATAGCCAGTTGACCGCCATTGCATTTGGCAAAGGGACGTTGGCTCCCCAGATTCAAGCTGGCTCCAATAGTTTGCGCGTAGCAGGTCAGATTGGTGAAAACACTTGGAATAACCGAACCACCTTGCAATTGATGGTGGATGATCTCAACCAAGCAGCTGCGCCAGTGATTGACGAACGAACTCGGGTCCTCCATGAGCAAATGTTTGTGGAGAGCGGGACCTATGTTTTCTTTCACGAGAGAAACTTGGCTCAGCTGAAGGGCTATTTCAATGGTGATGCCAAAGCCGTGATGTATGACCAGTTGATCAATGGCAATCGGAGCGATACGGAGGACAGCCAGCTATTTATTGTGGATTGCCCAGACGTGATTGAAGATCTTACCAAGGTTATCGAAAGTTGCCGACCAACAACGACCGTTCTTTATTTGTATAAAAAACAATTAGTTTCAAAAATAGGGATGCCAAATCGAAATTCTTATGCTAAACTATTTAAGTTCATAAGAGAGAATCCGAATATTAATATTGCGACTCAATTGAAGCATTTGTCGGAGCATCTGCACATTGCTGCTCGAACAATCGTATTTATGGTTCAGGTCTTTTTAGAGCTGGACTTCATCACAATAAATGACAGAGTTATCAATCTTAACCCGCATTACGCGGCTCACGATCTCAAATCTGCCCCAAGTTACCGTCTCAGGGAAGAACAGTTGAAGACTGAAAAGCAACTGCTAGTGTCTGACACGCACAAATTGGTTAAGTTTATTAAGGATTGTTTGGACAGCTGATGAAAGGAAGAATTACTATGTCGATCGATTTTTCAAAGTACATTGCGTCATATCCAGACTTTCCAGAACCTGGTATCTTATTTCGAGATATCTCACCACTTCTTGAAGATGGAGAGGCTTATCGCGCTGCGACGGACCAAATTGTTCAATTTGCCAAGGAACGCAACGTTGAAATGATTGTGGGACCGGAAGCACGGGGCTTTATCGTAGGCTGCCCGGTTGCCTATAAGCTTGGGGTCGGTTTTTCACCAGCTCGTAAGAAGAATAAGCTTCCAGGCGAAACCATCGAGGCTAGCTATGGCTTGGAATATGGGAAAGCATCCTTGTATCTTAGAACAAATGCCATTAAGCCTGGACAGCGGGTTTTGGTTACTGATGACTTGCTGGCTACCGGTGGTACGATTGATGCAACCATCCGTTTAGTTGAACGATTAGGCGGAATTGTTGTAGGGACAGCATTCTTGATTGAATTGTCCGATTTAAAGGGCAGAGAAAAAGTTAAGGATTATGATTTCTTTACACTATTAACTTACTAATATTGATGATCCTCTTCGTTGGCCAACTGCTGATTGAGAGGATTTTTACGATTTATCTAATTTGTGTTGCTAGTACTGGAGGTGGGGATTGTTATGACGCGTCCTTAAGAGGTAGTGGATTTTTGATTCAATGCGTCTGTTAGTTCCGGCATTCACTGCATTGTAATCGACGATGGATGAATGGACAATAAAAAGACAGAAACGCTGTAGTTTCAATGATTACAGGTTCTACAATATCTGTTGTTGGTAATAGATTTTATCTATTACTGATGACAGATTTTTTGTTTCTCGTTAGAAT
>NZ_JAUCAP010000049.1:0-18798 GCF_030361045.1 Lentilactobacillus sp. TOM.63 | reverse complement strand
GCGCCGATAAGCTATCGACTCCGTGCCGCCTAGGAAAGACAAGCAAATATTTACTTTAACTTTTGGGGTACACCTCATACTCCGAATTGGAATAGTGCCTCTTTACTTTGAAAACGCAAGCCAACCGTTCAGTAATTTCTACTTAGTGGTCTTACTCTTACTTGCATCTTCAGCTTTCATTTTTTCTTCAAGTTCGCTGATCGAGTAAACCCCATCAGTTGAAGAATTGCCAATTTCCTTTGGCTTAATACCACGGTAATCAGGCATTCCTGTACCAGCAGGAATCAATTTACCAATGATAACATTTTCCTTCAAACCAACAAGTGGGTCATTCTTTCCACGAATAGCAGCATCAGTTAATACACGAGTTGTTTCCTGGAATGAAGCAGCAGACAAGAAACTATTGGTTTCAAGAGCGGCTTTGGTAATTCCAAGCAATACTGGACGAGCAGTAGCTGGAATTCCACCGGAAACAACGGTATCAGCGTTACTATCCTTGAAATCAAAGATATCCATCAAGGTTCCTGGAAGCACATCAGTGTCACCTGGATCCATGATACGAACTTTACGAAGCATCTGTCTAATCATGATTTCCACATGCTTATCAGAAACTTCCACACCTTGCATTCGATAAACTTTTTGAACTTCATGCAAGAGGTAGTTTTCAGTTGAAAGGACGTCTCGAACCTTCAACAATTCCTTAGGATCAACAGAACCTTCGTTCAAAGCAGATCCACGGTGAATGAAGTCACCTTCAGCAACTTTCATTTGAGCCGTAATCGGAACCGTATAAGTTCTGGTGTCAGACTCACCTTTAACAGTGACTTCCTTGGTTCTTTCAGCCGGATTTTCTTCGATCGATTCAACAATACCAGTAACTTCACTGATCTCAGCTTTACCTTTTGGATTACGGGCTTCAAAGATTTCTTGAACTCGAGGCAATCCTTGGGTGATATCAGCGTTACCAGCAACACCACCGGTATGGAAGTTCCGCATGGTTAACTGGGTACCAGGTTCACCAATTGATTGAGCAGCAACAGTCCCAACTGCTTCACCAACTTCAACTTCGTCTCCAGTAGCCAAGTTACGACCATAACACTTCTCACAAACACCGTGAATGGTATTGCAAGTAAATGCTGAACGGATCGTGACTTCTTTAATACCGAGGGCATCAATTTGCTGGGCTTGGTCTTCGGTGATCATTGTGTTAGCAGGGACAATCACTTCACCAGTCTTAGGGTTCTTAACTGTCTTGTGAGCATATCGGCCAAGAATTCGGTCATACAATGGTTCGATCATTTCATTTCCTTCAGTAATTGCACTGATAGTCAATCCACGATCGGTACCACAGTCCTTTTCACGAACAATGACATCCTGGGCCACATCAACAAGTCGACGGGTCAAGTAACCAGAGTTGGCGGTCTTAAGGGCGGTATCAGTCATCCCTTTACGGGCCCCATGGGTTGAAATGAACATTTCCAAAACAGAAAGTCCCTCACGGAAGTTTGATGTAATTGGCAGTTCCATGATTTCACCGTTAGGGGCGGCCATCAAGCCACGCATTCCAGCCAACTGAGTAAAGTTTGAAATGTTACCACGGGCACCGGAATCACTCATCATATAGATAGGATTTTGTGGATCCTGTTCATCCATCAAACGTTTCTGAATATCATCCTTAGCATCGTTCCAAATACCGATTACTCGTTCGTAACGTTCGTGATCCGTAATCAAACCACGACGGAACTGCTTGGTAACCATATCAACTTTCTTATGAGCAGCGTCAATCAATGCTTGTTTGTCAGGCAACTGGGTAATATCAGTAATCCCAACTGTCAAACCAGATTTAGTTGATTCATTGTATCCAAGATCCTTCATGCGATCCAAGAAGAATGAGGTTTCAGTCACCTTATAACGCTTATAAACTTCAGCGATAATGTCACTTAAGAACCCTTTCTTGAATGGCGGTACCAATTTGGCATCCTTTAAATGCTCATGGATATCTTCACCTGGTTCAAGGAAGTACTTGTCATCAACATAATTATTAATGTTGGTGTCAGTAGGTTCGTTAATATATGGGAAGTCTTCTGGCAAAATTCGGTTGAAAATGATCTTACCAACTGAAGTAACCAAAATCTTACCAAGTTGATCCTTAGTGAACGTCTTCTTAGGATAAGCAGATGCCTTAATTCCAACTCGAGTATGCCAATGAACAATTCCGTTCTTGTAAGCTAATTGAGCTTCGTCAGGTGAGTTAAAGATCATGCCCTCACCCTCACGGCCAGCTTCTTCCATGGTGAGGTAATAGTTACCGATAACCATATCTTGAGATGGCGTTACAACTGGCTTACCATCTTTAGGAGCTAAAATGTGGCCAGCAGCCAACATTAATAGTCTGGATTCAGCTTGGGCTTCGTCAGATAGCGGAACGTGAATCGCCATTTGGTCACCATCAAAGTCGGCGTTATAGGCTTCACAAACAAGTGGGTGCAATCGCATTGATTTACCACTAACCAGAACAGGTTCAAAGGCTTGAATACCAAGTCTATGAAGCGTAGGAGCCCGGTTCAACAGAACAGGGTGTTCCTTGATAACATCTTCCAAGACGCTGAAGACATCGTCATCTTGGCGTTCAATTTTGCGCTTAGCGTTCTTAATGTTGGAAGCTAAATTGCGGCCAACCAATTCCTTCATGATAAATGGCTTGAATAATTCCATCGCCATTGGAACTGGTAATCCCATTTGGTTCATTCGCAAATGAGGACCAACATCGATAACTGAACGGCCAGAATAATCAACCCGCTTACCAAGTAAGTTCTGACGGAAACGACCTTGCTTTCCTTTCAACATGTGTGAAAGGGACTTCAATGGCCGGTTTCCGGGACCAGCAACTGGACGACCACGACGACCATTATCGATCAAAGCATCAACGGCTTCTTGAAGCATCCGTTTTTCGTTTTGAACGATGATTCCTGGGGCGTTCAAATCAAGCAATCGTTTGAGTCGGTTGTTCCGGTTGATTACTCGACGATACAAATCGTTCAAATCAGAAGTGGCAAACCGGCCACCTTCCAATTGAACCATTGGCCGAAGATCAGGTGGGATAACTGGAATTGCATCCATTACCATCCATGAAAGTTGGTTGCCAGATTGAACGAAGGCTTCCAAAATGTCCAAACGACGAACGGCACGCGTCCGCTTTTGGCCAGTGGCATTCTTCAATTCATCCTTTAATTCAACAACTTCTTTTTCAACATCAACGTCGTTTAATAACGTCTTAATTGCTTCGGCACCAATTTGCGCTTCAAAACGAGGACCGTATTCTTGCTTCTTATCACGATATTCACGTTCTGAAAGTAATTGTTTTTTCTCCATAGGGGTGTTACCTGGTTCAGTAACAACATATGAAGCAAAGTAAATAATTTCTTCAAGTGCCCGTGGGCTCATGTCAAGGACAAGTCCCATTCGGCTAGGAATTCCCTTGAAATACCAAATGTGGGTGACTGGCGCTGCCAATTCAATATGACCCATTCGTTCACGACGAACCTTTGAACGGGTAACTTCAACCCCACAGCGGTCACAAACGATTCCCTTATAACGGATTCGTTTGTACTTACCACAAGCACATTCCCAGTCCTTGGTTGGACCGAAAATCCGCTCATCGAACAAGCCGTCTTTTTCAGGCTTCAAAGTTCGGTAGTTAATGGTTTCTGGCTTCTTAACTTCACCATATGACCAACTACGGATCTTATCAGGAGAGGCTAATCCAATTTGCATACTCTCGAATTTATTAACATCGACCACTAGTTTGACCTCCCTTAGTCATTACTGTTGTTAACGTTGGTTGATTTGGTTGCTTCTTGATCAGCAGCGGCTTTTTTATCTTTTGCTTCCTGATCCTTCTTTTGAGCCAGCTTGCTCAATGCATCAACGTTAACGACATCATCGTCATCATCAAGGTCACGAAGTTCGATTTCCTTGTGACTGGAGTCAAGAACCTTCATATCAAGGCCGAGTGACTGTAGCTCTTTAACAAGCACACGGAATGATTCTGGCACACCAGGCTTTGGAATTGGCTCACCTTTAACAATGGCTTCATAAGTCTTAACCCGACCAACAACGTCATCAGACTTGTAAGTCAAAATTTCTTGGAGTGTGTAAGCAGCACCATAAGCTTCAAGTGCCCAAACTTCCATTTCACCAAAACGCTGACCACCAAACTGTGCTTTACCACCTAAAGGCTGTTGTGTAACCAATGAGTAAGGTCCAATTGAACGAGCATGAATCTTATCATCAACCATGTGGGCAAGCTTTAGGTAATGCATGACACCAACGGCGATCTTCTTATCAAATGGTTCACCGGTACGGCCATCGTACAAGATGTATTTACCATCTGAAGGCATTCCGGCTTCCTTAACAGCATCCCAAATATCTTTATCACGGGCACCATCGAAAACAGGCGTTGCAACATGGATTCCAAGTTTTCGAGCGGCCATCCCTAGATGGAGTTCCAAAACTTGACCAATGTTCATCCGTGATGGCACACCCATGGGACTCAACATGATATCAACTGGAGTTCCATCTGGCAAGAATGGCATATCCTCTTCAGGAATCACAACAGAAACAGTACCCTTGTTACCATGACGACCAGACATCTTGTCACCAACTTGGATCTTACGTTTCTGGGCGATGTAAACTCGAACCATCCGGTTAACACCAGGTGAAAGCTCATCACCATTTTCACGAGTGAAGATTTTGACATCTTGGATGATGCCGCCACCACCATGAGGAACTCTCAATGACGTGTCACGAACTTCACGTGACTTTTCACCGAAAATCGCATGGAGTAATCGCTCTTCAGCTGATAATTCAGTCACCCCTTTAGGCGTAACTTTACCAACTAAAATATCACCATCATGAACTTCGGCACCAATCCGGACAGTTCCGTCTTCGTCGAGGTTCTTTAATGCATCTTCACCAACGTTAGGAATTTCTCGGGTCATTTCCTCAGGTCCTAATTTAGTATCCCGAGTTTCTGATTCATATTCTTCAATATGAATTGATGTGTAAACATCATCCTTAACGAGTCGTTCACTGATGGCGATGGCATCTTCGAAGTTATAACCTTGCCATGTCATGAAGGCAACAACTGGGTTTTGGCCAAGTGCCAATTCCCCGCCTTCCATTGATGGACCATCGGCTAAAATTTCATCAGCATCAACGTGATCGCCAACTTTAACGATTGGCCGTTGGTTATAGTTCTTACCACCGTTTGATCGACGGAATTTCATTAACTTGTACTTATCCAATGACTTGTCGTCACGACGAACTCGGATTTCACGAGCATCAACGTATTCAACAGTTCCTGGGTACTTGCAAATCAAGGCAACTCCGGAATCATGAGCGGCTTTGTATTCAATACCAGTTCCAACAAGTGGCGCATGAGGGTCAACCAAGGGAACGGCCTGACGCTGCATGTTGGCACCCATCAAAGCACGGTTGGAATCATCATTTTCCAAGAAAGGAATACATGCAGTCGCTACGGCAACAACTTGCTTAGGCGAAACATCCATGTAATCAACTTTATCAATGCTGATTTCAATGTTATTTGATTGGTGACGAGCCATAACGATGTTATTAACAAATGAACCATCATCATTTAATGGTGAGTTGGCCTGTGCAATAACAAAGTTATCTTCTTCATCAGCAGTCAAGTAATCGATTCGGTCAGTAACCTTATGGGTCGTCCAATCAACCCGTCGGTATGGCGTCTCGATGAACCCGTACTTATTAACCCGGGCATAACTGGACAAACTGTTAATCAATCCAATGTTAGGGCCTTCAGGCGTTTCGATCGGACACATCCGGCCATAATGAGTATAGTGAACATCCCGGACTTCATATCCGGCACGGTCACGCGTCAAACCACCAGGTCCAAGGGCTGACAAACGACGTTTATGCGTTAATTCGCCAAGTGGATTGGTTTGGTCCATGAATTGTGACAATTGTGATGAACCAAAGAATTCCTTAATTGAAGCAACCACTGGACGAATGTTAATCAATTGTTGAGGTGTAACGGTTGAAGTATCCTGAATTGACATTCTTTCACGAACAACTCGTTCCATTCGAGATAAGCCAATTCGGAATTGGTTTTGCAAAAGCTCACCAACTGAACGGATTCGCCGGTTACCCAAATGGTCGATATCATCAATGCTGCCAATGCCTTCTTGTAGGTTAAAAAAGTAGTTCATTGAAGAGATGATGTCTGCTGGAGTGATGTGTTTGAAGCTCAATGGAATGTTGTCATTACCAATGATTGGAACAACTCGATCAGGATCGTTGACTGATTGAACCTGAATGATTTGAACAGTCATCGGCTTTGTTACAACCGCTTCATCTGATGGATTGAAGGTGTAAGCCTTGAAATCCTTCTTATCAAGATAAGGCGCCAAGTCTTTCATAACGTCCTTAGTGACAACCGTTCCCTTTTGAGCAATGATTTCACCGGTATCCGGGTCAGCAAGGGTCTCACCCAATGTCAAACCTAACAAACGGTTCTTCAAGCTCAACTTCTTGTTAGTCTTGTAACGGCCAACGGGCGCCATATCATAACGCTTTGGATCAAAGAAGCGGGCAGTCAGCAAACTTCTTGATGAATCAGCAGTCTTAGGCTCGCCGGGACGTAGTCGTTCATAAATATCCTTCAATGATTCTTCAACCCGAGAATCATCGGTGTCCTTATGAACATCCTTTTCCAACGTTAAGCCAAGGCTTTCACTGTCACCCAGCATGTCAACGATCTCTGAATCGTTGCCAAAGCCAAGGGCTCTGATTAATTCGGTCAAAGGAATTTTTCGGGTTCGATCAATTCGAACATAAGCAATATTCTTTGCGTCGGTTTCAAATTCTAGCCAAGCACCTCTGTTAGGAATTACAGTCGTTCCATAAGAAGCCCGGCCATTCTTGTCGGTATCTTCATGATAATAGACACCAGGTGAACGAACTAATTGAGAAACAATTACCCGCTCTGCCCCATTAATGATAAACGTACCTTGATCAGTCATTAGTGGAAAATCGCCAAAGAATACATCTTGGGTCTTAATTTCGCCAGTCTCGTGATTGGTTAATTTCAAGGTAATGTGAAGTGGAGCTGAGTAGTTAGCTTCATGTTCACGAGCCTCATCTACAGTGTATTTTGGCTCTAACAATTGATAATCAACAAACTCTAATGATAGTTTTCCTTGAAAATCATCGATTGGCATAATGCCTTCGAATGTTTCGCGAAGTCCCTCATCTAAAAACCAGTTGTAAGAATTAGTCTGGATTTCAATAAGGTTCGGTAAATCAAGCACTTCTTTGATTCGTGCATAACTTCGTCGGGTACGGTGTTTTCCATATTTAACTAAGTGTCCTGCCAAGTTTTTCACCTCTCCAAAAAATTCCGGAATCGAAATGTTACAATTTGATTACAATTGCGCTTTTTACCGGATTTTGAGCAAAAAAAATCCAAAAACAAGCTCAACTTGCTTTTGGTTTTTTATGCAGGTCAACCCGGACAATAGATCGCGTTGGCCATTTCGATTCACAACAAATACAACTAACAATATACCAATCTAAACGATAAATGTCAACCGATATTGCTTCGAACCGCGGTTATTTTTTGTTATTCACCAAAGTTTTGCGTTCTGGCTTTTTAACTGAAATTGTAATCTGCTTGTTACGACCACCAACTGTTACTGAATCACCAGGAACAATCTCTTTGGCCAGCAGCTTGGCACTCAACTTGTCTTCCAATTCGGTTTGGATAGCTCGCCGAATTGGCCGGGCACCATATTGAGGATCGTACCCCCGATCGGCAATGATACCAATGGCAGTCTTCGTCACTTTGATATCAATGCCTTGATCGTGAATCCGTTTGATAACCGGCTTGGTCATCAAGTGCACAATCTGGCCAAGTTCAGCCTTAGTCAATGAGTGGAAGACAACGACTTCATCAATTCGATTCAAGAACTCTGGTCGGAATTGTTTCTTCAAAGCAGCCTGAATCGTATCCTTCATTTCATTGTAGCCTTCCTTAGGATCTTCTTGACCAAACCCAACAGTCTTCTTATCACGAAGCGTTGTGGCGCCAAGGTTGGAAGTCATGATAATGACGGTATTTCTAAAGTCAATCTTACGACCCTTTGAATCGGTCAGGTAACCATCATCTAAGACTTGCAGCAACAAGTTAAAGACATCTGGGTGGGCCTTTTCAACTTCATCAAATAGGACAACGGAGTATGGCTTCTGACGAACCTTTTCGGTCAGTTGACCACCTTCGTCATAACCGACGTATCCAGGAGCAGACCCAATCAAACGACTCGTTGAGTACTTCTCCATGAACTCACTCATGTCGACTCTGATCATATCATCTTCAGAACCAAAGACTGCCTCTGCCACTGCTTTGGCAAGTTCGGTCTTACCAACCCCAGTAGGTCCAAGGAACATGAATGACCCAATTGGGCGATTGGGATCTTTCAACCCACTCCGGGCTCTTCGAATTGAACGAGAAACGGCCGAAATAGCTTCTTCTTGGCCAACAACCCGCTTGTGAAGAACTTTTTCCAAATTAACCAATCGATCAGCTTCTGTCCGACTCAAACGAGTTACTGGAATGCCAGTCCATTCGCCCACAATTTCGGCGACATCCTGACCAGTTTCTTTGACTGGGTAATGCGTTTCATCACCATCATCGGATTGATCGTTCTTGGCTAATTCATCTTGCAACTTATTAGCCTGCTTACGCAATTTGGCAGCCTTGTCATAGTCTTGCGCGACCAATGCCTCGTTTAATTGTGAAAGCAACTCAGATAATTGTTTGTGATCGTCAACAACTTCGGAATTTTGGAGATGGTCAATTCGAACTTTGGCAGCTGCTTCATCCATCAAGTCAATGGCCTTATCTGGTAAGAACCGGTCACTAATGTAACGGTTTGAAAGGTTAACCGCTGTTTCAATTGCTTCATCAGTAATTTCAACATGATGATGTTGTTCGTACTTCGGCCGCAGCCCCTTGAGAATTTGAGCAGTTTCGTCAGTCGTGGGCTCGTCAACCATCACTTTGGCAAATCGACGTTCCAAGGCAGCATCTGATTCAATGTACTTTTGGTATTCATCAAGCGTTGTTGCCCCGATTAACTGAAGCTCACCACGAGCCAATGCAGGTTTCAAGATATTGGAGGCATCAATTGCCCCTTCGGCACCACCGGCACCAATTAAGGTATGCAACTCATCAATGAAGAGAATGATGTTACCATCTGAATAAATTTCATCGATCACTTTCTTCAAGCGGTCTTCGAATTCGCCACGGTACTTGGTTCCGGCAACCAATGAGCCCATGTCGAGCATCATCAAGCGTTTGTTAACCATGTCGCCGGGAACTTCGCCTTTAACGATTCGTTCAGCAAGGCCTTCTGCAATGGCTGTTTTTCCAACGCCGGGTTCTCCAATTAGAACTGGGTTATTCTTAGTCCGCCGAGCTAAAATCTGAACCACCCGCTTAACTTCAAGATCACGGCCAATGGTTGGATCAAGCCGGTCTTGACGAGCTAATTCAGTTAAGTCACGAGCCAATGAATCAATCGTTGGTGTCTTTGATTCATTTCGTTTTGATTGACGGCCCCGTTGCTTGGCTGCCATGTTTGAAGCCATTGAACCACCACTAATTCCCATTTTGCGCAATGTTACTTTGCGAATTTGTGATAGATCAAGCCCCAAATTAATTAAAATTCTGGATGATAAGATTGTCTCATCGGTTAGAAGTGAAATTAAAATGTGTTCGGTTCCTACTTTAGGAACGCCATTTTTCTTGGCGAAATCTCCTGCTTGGGCTAAAACTTCCTTAGCCTTTGGTGAATATGGCAGGTAATCCGTACTTGAAAGATTCTTCAAGTTGCCATAACCAGCAAACCGTTCGACTTCTTCTGTGACATCTTCGGCAGTTACTGAGAACTGTTGAAGTGCTTTATAAGCGATCCCATTCGTTTCAATCAGTAGACCTAGTAAAAGGTGTTCAGTACCGATAGCCTGATGTTTAAATTTCTTGGCTTGTTCCTGAGCGATGGTTAAAACATTCTTAGCGCTTGGAGTAAACAAATTATTCATAGACACCCTCACTTTCTATCCCTCGTAACGTAAACGATTCAGGATTGATATCATTATATTCGCTCTCATGATATCTGTTAAATCATTATTGTTCAGGTCAATCGCATCTTTATCAATCGCGGCCAAAATAATGCTGGCCTCTCTACGATTAATTAAGTCATTATTATATAACGTTTGAACGATTGTTTCACTATCTCTTTTGGATAACTTGTTACCAATCGCGGCGATTAATGAATCTAAAACGTCGATATCGTCTAATAAGCGGACTTTTTCTATTCTAATGTAGCCGCCACCACCACGCTTGCTCTCAACGATATAACCATTTTGGATAGTAAATCGCGTATTGATTACGTAGTTGATTTGGGACGGTACAACGTCAAACAAACCAGCAATTTCAGAACGACGAATCTTAACCTGTTCGTTATCTGCAAGGATTTCTTTTAAATAACGTTCAATTAAATCTGAAATATTTTCGTCGGCCATTTCATCACCCATTCTTTGACTAATATTGACTATTATTATACGAATGTCTGAGGAAAGTACAAGGAAAAGGATTGAGAGTGCGAAAACAAGCGGTTAAGAATCGGAGTGTAAGTCTCCTTTGGAAGAAATTCGTGGGCTTGGAATTTTTTTCAAAGGTGCTTACGCGCAGATTCTTGCTTGTTTTCGCACGTTTCTGCTATGTAACAAAGAACCTCGGTGCTTGTCTTCAGTTATGTGCAGGGAACTGATGGGCTGAGCACGTTTCTATGTAATGGTGACATCATTGTCCCCCTTGGCTCATACATTAGGGTTCAGTGTCGTCGGAGCACGTTTACTGTGTAAAAGAATATTTTATTTGTAGCACCCTAAGTTGCCTTTAGAGGAAATTCCCGGGCTTGGAATTTTTTCTAAAGGTGCTTACGCGCAGATTCTTGCTTGTTTTCGCACGTTTCTGCTATGTAACAAAGAACCTCGGTGCCTATTTTCATCTATGTGCAGACTTCTGCTTGTTAGAATGTAGAACGCACTCAGCGAACAAGCCACTTATTTTCTAATCTGCCCTTGATAAAACCACCACAAGCGAGGGATAATAAAAACATTCTAATCATAGGAGGCTCATCATGTCCAAAAGTCGATTCTCCATATTTAATCAGTTTGCTTCAGCGATTGTCCTCGTGGCGATGTACTTAGGGGTGGATGTCATCTTTCACGGAACTAGCCCACTTATTCATGCGTCTTTTCGTTTTGTATTTGCACTTATCGTTGCAGGTATCGTGTATTACATAATTGGAGCGGACAAGCTCCGCAATTCACACGTTAAATACAGAAAGTCTACCAAAGTCTGGTGCTTTTTATTAGTACTAGCAGCTTTGTTGGTATTCCGAAATGTAACTGGTCAAATTATCCAAGTGCTTGGTTCGAAAACGTTAATTGGTGATACATTCATGGCACTATCTGCTGGCATTTGCGAGGAGTTTTTGTTCCGGGGGTTGCTCTTATCTTCATGCCTATGCGTTTTTAATCGCCATCGTTTGAGGTACACATTGGCCGCCTGCTCTTCGTCAGCCCTTTTTGGGTTGTTTCATTTTGTAAATGCGCTGCATCAGCCCCTTAACACGACCGTCCAACAGGTCATTTATGCCTTTGTCCTTGGCTTGCTGCTCGCTTCAATTCGAATCGCAACAAATACCATGGGTTGGAATGTTCTTCTGCATTCATTGTTCGACTGGAGTGCCGGGCTTTCGGTTAACCCGTCATTAAGTGGGATCACTCCATGGACGCCATTTATCATTATTTGGGGACTCGTATTTTTGGTGGCGTTATTCTTTTTAATTTCATTTGACCACAACACCAACGATAGTCACTTATCTAAAACCTATTCACTTGGTAACTAATTCTAAATTATATTGATCATTGCAAAAAGGAAGTTGTTTGGCCATCATTGGGGGCTTGGCCAAGCAACTTCCTTTGTCATCTTATGAACCATTTCTTTGCGAGGAGTTTATTTCAAGACACAAAAAAATCGGGAAAACAAGATTTGAACTTGCGACCCCTACGTCCCGAACGTAGTGCTCTACCAAGCTGAGCTACTTCCCGATGATTAAGCAATATTCAGTTAACATAATCAATATATCACAAAATATATCGATAAAAAAGTCGGGAAGACAGGATTCGAACCTGCGACCCCCTGGTCCCAAACCAGGTGCTCTACCAAGCTGAGCTACTTCCCGAAAATGATGGCAATAAAAAATGCACCCAGTAGGAGTCGAACCTACAACCTTCTGATTCGTAGTCAGACACTCTATCCAGTTGCGCTATGGGTGCAAAATAATTATTCAATTAAGCTTGTGACACAACAACCAATGAAATTTGATTGAAGCGGAAGACGGGATTCGAACCCGCGACCCCCACCATGGCAAGGTGATGTTCTACCACTGAACTACTTCCGCAAAATGCCGACTAGACGATTCGAACGCCCGACCTCTTCATTACTAGTGAAGCGCTCTAACCAACTGAGCTAAGTCGGCAAAACAATAATATGCAGGCATCTAGTACCTATGCGGGCGAAGGGATTCGAACCCCCACGTCATAAGACACTAGAACCTAAATCTAGCGCGTCTGCCAGTTCCGCCACGCCCGCATTGTAAAAAACCGGCAATGAGCCGTGGCAGTCTCGAACTGCCGACCCTCTGATTAAAAGTCAGATGCTCTACCAACTGAGCTAACGGCTCATATGGAGGATACAGGGATCGAACCTGTGACCTCCTGCTTGTAAGGCAGATGCTCTCCCAGCTGAGCTAATCCTCCATGAAACTATTGTTACATGTTGGTAGTAACACCATCAACACAACTATTAGATTTTACCATTACCACTCAACTCAAGTCAAGAAGTAATTTAAAATTCTTTGCTGGCTTAACAGTTGCTTCGTCAGGTTATTTTCCGACAAAAAATATTATATCCTATCCGGGAAAACATTGCTAGTCCAATTTGCAGTTTTTTTGAATTAATTCAGTCAATATCGTTTTTTGCATGGTTTAATGCTTTTAAACGCCCATTTTGACCGATGGATATGTGTGTTCTACAAGGCTGCCGTCCACAAGCTTGAACGCTTATAGTAAAATTCGGTTAAAATTCAGACCGAAGCACCCCACTGATCACCCCAAATTCAAAAAAAAGACAAGGAACATTTCTGCTCCTTGCCTTCCAGTTCTCCTCCAAAATGGTGGGTCATCTTGGATTCAACATACTGGGGAATGGTAAACGGACCATACAAAGATGGGGGATCTAAGTAAGACCGGTAAACAATAAAAGACCGTTTTATGGGTTACATTTATTAAATACGTATTTTTTACTGCGGATTATTTAATTATTTTTGCTTTTCAATTTTTTCTTTGCCGTGCATGTACGGACGAAGCACCTCTGGAATCGTGACAGAACCGTCTTCGTTTTGATAGTTTTCTAGGATTGCAGCCACAGTTCGACCTACAGCCAATCCTGAGCCGTTCAGCGTATGGACAAAGTGAAGCTTGCCATCTTCATCCCGGTATTGGATATGGGCTCTTCTAGCCTGAAAATCAGTCGTATTTGAACAGCTGGAAATTTCCCGGTACTTATCCTGCGCTGGGAACCAAACTTCCAAGTCGTGGGTCATTGCAGCCGTGAAGCTCATGTCACTGGTGGTCAACGTAATAACGTGATAAGCAAGGCCTAACTTTTTCAAGTTATCTTCAGCTTGATGCGTAATTTGTTCCAACGCATCCCACGAATCTTCCGGTTTGGTGAATTTAACCATCTCAACCTTGTTAAATTGGTGAAGTCGAATCAATCCTTTTGTGTCTCGACCGGCACTTCCGGCTTCGGAACGGAAAGCTGGGCTGAGCGCTGTGAATGAAACTGGTAGTTTTTCTTCTGGGATTACTTCATCTCGATAATAGTTAACCAATGGGACCTCAGCGGTTGGAATCATCGTCAAATCTGTGCCTGTCAACTCGTAGCCGGCCTTAGTTTCCAGGAACTTAGGGAATTGCCCAGTTCCATACATTGAAGCTTCATTAACCATATATGGCGGAATGACTTCTTGATAACCAGCGGCCGTGTTTTGATCAAGATAGAAATTATAAACTGCTCGTTCAAGCAGGGCACCGTCACCGATATAATAAACAAACCGGCTGCCGGAAACTTTTGCTGCCCGTTCAAAATCGAGAATCCCAAGATCTTCACCGATATCCCAGTGATGTTTAGGCTTAAACCCAAATGATGGAATCGTACCAACTTTCCGGAGTTCAACAGAGCCTTCTTCAGTCAATGAAACCGGCACGTCATCGGCAGGAATGTTTGGTAAATGGGCAGCAAGATCGTGCTCATCTTCTTCAATTTTCTTCAATTGATCATCGAGTGCTTTAATCTTTTGGCCGGTTTGCTTCATCTGATTAATTGCATCGCTGGCATCTTCCTTGTTGCGCTTTGCGTGGGAAATTTTCTCTGAAACTTCATTCCGGGTTGCCTTCAAAGATTCTGATTCAACAATTAAATCTCGACGCTTGGCATCGTAACCTAGTAATTCATCAATGGTTTCAGGCTTAATGCCCCGAGTTGCTAACTTCTTCTTGGTAAAATCTGGATCTTTTCTAATTTGCTTGATGTCTAACATATTATCCTCCTTAGAATGTTGGTGTTTTTTGGAAATTTTTTCGCAGCTATTGCTGAAACGTACTTGTAAAGGCTGACCCCTGCCAGTTAAGGCAATTAGCCCAATATTGAAGACCACAATATTCGGCTAATCGCCTTAACTTCTGGGGTCAAAACGCCTTTTCAACCACTCTACAAAAAAAGAAGCCTTCATCACTGGGACGAAGGATCCTTTTCGCGGTACCACCCAAGTTCTTAACCAGTTACTCGTGGTTAAGCTCTCTAGTATGGTAACGGCATACACCGTGCGACATTGCTCGCCCGCTTTTTTGTGCTGGAATATTCGACGACAATTTTCACCGACCATTGTCTCTCTGAAGTCTACTTAATAGGCACAAAACGTTTTATCTGTACTTGATTATAGCGAATCATTGATTAAATCACAAGGTGCTAAATCGCTAATTGCGCCATCTTTTGGTCGATTAAATCGATGACCTTGTGTTTATCCGCATCGTTCTCAACAAAATCATACTTGTCGCCATCGATTTGAATTTTTGGGGACTTGTCATAATTGGCAAACCACTTCTGATAACGCTCATTCAAATCTTTATAGTATTGATACAGGCTTGGATCATTATCAATCTGTTCAAACGAACGGCCACGCTTTTGAATCCGTTTCAACATCGTCTCAAACGAAATATTGATATGAATCAGCAGATTGGGGTTCTTACTATGAGGTGTCTCTGGGAGTTCCTGCATCATGTTCTTCAGCAAGGAATCGTAGATATCCACTTCAGTTTCAGTCGCCCGACCGAGATCGGCATTCAAATGAAAGAGTAATGAGTCCTCAAAAATCGAGCGATCCAAAACACTCTCATCATTTTGCCAAGCTTTCTTGATGTCATCCATCCGGCGATTCAAGAAGTCAATTTGGAGTAAGAACGCGTATTTTTTGGGATCCTTATAGAAAAGTGGCAAGATCCGGTTATGTTCAACAGATTCATAATATGCGGGCGTTCCCAAATGTTTCGACAGCATCTGGGTCAGTGAAGTCTTCCCCGCACCAATTGTTCCAGCTAGTACAAGCATGTTTAGTCCCCTTACATTCAGTGAAATTCTTTAAGTCACTCAACATATTGTACTAGTTCAGGAGGATGGGTTCAACATATTGTGTAAATTATTTAATCTTGGAAGTATCCACGACTTCGATATTATCCATTCCACCGTATGCGTCAAACCATGGAGTTGCATTTTGACCCAAGATTTCGGTCAATTCCTTCACGTTTTTGGTACCCTTGTCCTTCAGCCAATCAACCAAGCCTTTTTCGCCATCCTTAATCCAGATATCAACACTTTCCAGCCAAGTTGCCCGGCCACTCAAGACACCGTTAAATTTGGCACCGGCATCGCCAGCCAGCTTCAACTCACGCTGAAAGATTGGTGTCGGCACACCAGCACTCAAGAAAATGTAAGGCCGCGTTGCTTCGGCACTCAACTCTTTCAAGTAGCCCTTGGCCTGATCCTCAGTGTAGGCATACTCATCACCATCGGTCCAGCCTTGAACATAAGTTGGGTTAAATGGTACTTCCATTTTCAAAACATCAATGTGATATTTATCCTGCGTGAATTCCTTCATTGACTTCAAAACTAATTCAGGCTTGATTTTTGCAAAATCCAAGGACTTGCTATCCAGCTTATCATCGTATGTGACAATTTCGAAGAAGGTTGGTACTTCGGCGGCAAGGCCTTCAGTCCCATAGCGTTCTGCGAAGGCTTTTTTCACATCGTTGATTTCATCTGGGTCATTGGGGTTGTAGTAAACCAACACCTTTAAAGCATTGGCACCGCGTTCAATCATAATTTGTGCAGATTGTTCTGGAATCAAGCTTGGTAAGCGGCCAGGTGTGTCAGCATCGTAGCCGGTCTTTTCGTAAGACATAATTAAACCGGTGTCGGGACTCTTAGCTTCAATCCCTTTAAAGCCCATCTGTTCGTCTAATAAGACCGCGGAGCTTAAGGCGCTCAACTCACCGGAAACGATTCTCTTGAAATCGTAGACCATGTCCATTGTGAAAGCTTTTCCGTATTTCTCGGAAGCTTTTTTCATACCTTTAACAAGTGATCCGCGTTGATCTAGCGCCATTGCGTTGATAATTCCTTTATCATCGGAAACTTCCATCATTCTGCGGAATTTTCCTTTGGACATAAACTTTTTTGTCATATTTGCCACCTCATTTATTAAATATACCAATTAAGTCGATTCTACCAAACATGCAGGGGATATGGCAAGTTATAATGACTAATAAATAAAAAAAGACCCACCCAAATGGATAGACCAATTTTAAAATTGAACTTTATTTTTCGTTTAATTTCGACAAATCTTCATCCTTATGAGCTGGGGAAACGTCGACTTTTTCAAGCGGAATGATTTTCGTGTGATGCTTCAGCTTATAGACGATATAAAGGATCAGAACCAATGGCACACTCATGTAAGTGACCAAGATTTGTTTCCAATCAAAGCTGGCAAATGCACTTGGATTTTGGCCAACTATAACCAAAATACATAAAATTAAGCACAGTACCGGTCCAAATGGAAATAGCTTCGCGTGATATTTCAATTCACTCAAATTGTGCCCCTGCTTGATGAATGCCCGCCTAAAGCGATAGTGGGAAATGGCGATTCCAAACCAGGCAATAAAACCAGTTAAACCGGAAGCGGCGACCAACCACATGTAGAGCTTCGGGCCGGCAATACTTGAAATGAAGGTCAACAATGAAACGACGGTTGTCACAAGCAGTGAGTAATAAGGAATCCCGTTGGCTGCCGTTTCGCCAAGTTTCTTGGGAGCATAACCACTATTGGACAATGAATACAGCATCCGGGTTGAAGCATACATCCCTGAATTGGCTGATGAAATGACTGACGTCAAAATAACAGCGTTCATAATACTTGCGGCGGCTGCAAGTCCTGCCCGCTGAAAGACCAGCGTAAAGGGACTAATGGCAATGTCAGTTGCACTGGAACCTAGCAGGGAGTGACTGGTATAAGGAATAATTGCAGCGATCACAAAAATTGTCAAAATATAGAATAAAATGATTCGCCAGAATACCTCGTTAATGGCCTTTGGCACACTGTGCTGAGGATCCTTGGATTCACCAGCAGTAATCCCAACTAATTCAGTCCCCTGAAATGAGAAGCCGGCAACCACGAAAACGGTCAAAATCGCCGGGAACCCACCTACAAACGGCGCCTGCTTAATTGAAAAGTTACGCATTCCAACAAAATGACCACCCATGATACCAAAAATGGTTAACGCCCCAACAATCAGAAAGACGATGATGGTGACAACTTTGATCAGTGACATCCAGAACTCAGTTTCTCCAAACGTGCTGACTGACATCGCGTTGATTAAGAAGATCAGGAGCAACGCAATCGCGCTCCAAATCCAAGCTGGCACATTTGGCAACCAGAACTTCATCACCAGAGCGGCCGTACTAATATCAACGGCAACGGTAATTGCCCAGTTGAACCAGTAATTCCACCCCATTGCAAATCCGAGCGCTGGATCAACATATTTAGCTGAATAAGCAGCGAACGAACCAGAAATTGGCATGTTGGTGGCCATTTCACCAAGGCTGGTCATCAAAAAGTAAACCATCATCCCCATCAGGACGTAGGCAGTTAACGCCCCACCAGGCCCAGCCTGACTAATTGCAGATCCACTGGCAACAAACAAGCCAGTTCCAATACAGCCACCTAAAGCGATCATCGAAACGTGGCGGGCTTTTAACCCCCGTTGCACGTGACCGTTCGGTTCTTCATTTGAATTTTCCTTCATGATTTCGTCTCCTAAATATAAAAGTGAGCGGAGTAAAGCGCTTAGAAGTCAGAGTGTATAGCTCCAACGAGGGAAATTCCTGGTTCTGGAATTTTTCTCGGTGGTGCTTACATGCAGACTTCTGCTTTACGGAGCTGTCCTAAAAATAAGTGAGCGGATCCAGGCGGTTAGAGATCGGAGTGTAAGTCTCCACCGAGGAGAATTCCC